>NZ_OMWA01000010.1 GCF_900314615.1 uncultured Methanobrevibacter sp.
TTCTCTTACAACCAACAACAAGACTGTTAACATCACTGCAAAATCAAATATTTTCAGTGAAGTTATGCCAGGTAAATTACTATTTATCTTACCAAACGGCACCCAAATCAATGCGACTTATGGTACTAATGGTACCTGGTGGGCAGAACATACATTTGACGCTTACGGAGAATATAAAATCAATGCAACATATGTTGGACTTGACAATGTCACTATCAACAATGGAACTATAACAATCAATAAAGTCAATTCAACAATAACCTTGGACAATATTGTTTTAGATTATGGTGAAACCAAGAATGTCACTGTAACAACTACCGGAGCCACTGGAATCACTGCCAAGATTGATGGTAACAATGTGACTGTTATTAATAATTATACTATTCAAATTCCTGTTTTAGATGCAGGAACCTACAATTTAACAGTAACAACAATACCTGATGATGATCACAACCCTGTAACTAAAGAAGTCAACATCACTGTCAATAAGGTTAATTCCACATTAACATTAGATGATGTTGTTTTAGATTATGGTGAAAGTAAAAGCATTACTGTAACAACTGAAGGAGCAACTGGTATTACTGCTAAGATTGATGGTGTTGATGTAACTGTCAGTAATTATACTATTCCAATTTCAGGTTTAAGTGCAGGAAATTACACTTTAACTGTAACAACAATAGCTGACAAAAATCACAATCCAGTAACTAAAGAAGCTAACATTAATGTAAACAAAGTAGAATCCACGTTAACTGTTGGTGATATTGTATTTGATTATGGTAGTGAAGGTTCTGGTGATGTGTATTTCACTGGTGCAAGTGAAGTTACTGCTAACGTTGTCAATCAGCCTTCTGCTGTTGTTAGTGTAAGTGGTAATAAGATTAGTGTTTCTGGTTTGGCTGCTGGAACTTATACTTTGAATGTTACTACTGTTCCTGATGAAAACCATACTGCTGTAACAGAAACTGCTACAATCACTGTCAATAAGGTTAATTCCACTTTAACATTGGATGATGTTGTTTTAGATTATGGTGAAACTAAAAACATTACTGTAACAACTGGAGGCGCAACAGGTATTACTGCTAAGATTGATGGTGTTAATGTAACTGTCAATGGTTATACTATTCCGATTTCAGGTTTAGGTGCAGGCAATTATACATTGTCTGTAACTACAATCCCTGATGATAATCACAATCCTGTAAATGTAACATCTAAAATCACAGTAAATAAGGTAGAATCTACATTGACTGTTGGTGATATTGTATTTGATTATGATGGTGAGGGTTCTGGTGATGTTTCTTTCACCGGTGCAAGCAAAGTTACTGCTAACGTTATCAACCAACCTAAAGCGGTTGTTAGTGTAAATGATAATAAGATTACTGTTTCTGGTTTGGCTGCAGGAACTTATACTTTGAATGTTACTACTGTTCCTGATGAAAACCATACTGCTGTAACAGAAACCGCTGGAATCACAGTCAATAAAATTAATTCCACTTTAACATTGGATGATGTTGAATTGGATTATGGTGACTCCAAGAATGTCACTGTAGCAACTGAAGGAGCAACAGGTATTACTGCTAAAATTGATGGAGTTAATGTAACTGTCAATGGTTATACTATTCCGATTTCAGGTTTAGGCGCAGGAAATTACACATTGACTGTAACTACAATCCCTGATGATAATCACAATCCTGTAAATGTAACATCTAAAATCACAGTCAATAAGGTAGAATCCACGTTAACTGTTGGTGATATTGTATTTGATTATGATGGTGAGGGTTCTGGTGATGTTTCTTTCACTGGTGCAAGTGAAGTCCTTGCTAATGTTGTCAATCAGCCTTCTGCTGTTATTAGTGTAAATGATAATAAGATTACTGTTTCTGGTTTGGGCGCTGGAACTTATACTTTGAATGTTACTAATGTTCCTGATGAAAACCATACTGCTGTAACAGAAACTGCTACAATCACAGTCAATAAAATTAATTCAACCTTAACATTGGATGATGTTGAATTGGATTATGGTGACTCCAAGAATGTCACTGTAGCAACTGAAGGAGCAACAGGCATTACTGCTAAAATTGATGGAGTTAATGTAACTGTCAATGGTTATACTATTCCGATTTCAGGTTTAGGCGCAGGAAATTACACATTAACTGTAACAACAATAGCTGACAAAAATCACAATCCAGTAACTAAAGAAGCTAACATTACTGTTAATAAGGTTAATGCTACTTTAACCGTTAATGATGTTGTTTTAGATTATGGTGAAAGTAAAAATATTACTGTAACAACTGAAGGAGCAACAGGCATTACTGCTAAAATTGACGGAGCTAATGTAACTGTCAATGGTTATACTATTCCAATTTCAGGTTTAGGCGCAGGAAATTACACATTAACTGTAACAACAATAGCTGACAAAAATCACAATCCAGTAACTAAAGAAGTCAACATTACTGTAAATAAATTATCTACTGAAATCATTCTCGCTAATGAAACACTTGATTTAAAAGTAGGTGATGAGGTCCCTGTTTTAGCGAATTTAACTCCTGCGGGTGCAGGTAATTTAACTTTCACATCCAGTAATGAAGATCTTGTTTTTGTTGAAGATAATGTAACTATTGTTGCTAATAGTCAAGGTCAAGCAATTATTACAGTCAGTTTTGCAGGTAACGAAAATTATACTGCTGCTGAAAACAAGACAATAACCGTCAATGTCGCATTAAACGACGCCAGCGTCAGTGTTGAAAACGATACTTTGAATTTAAAAGTTGATGAAACAAGCGCAATTAATGCAACTATAAACCCTGATACAATAATGCTTAAAATTAAGTACACATCCAGCAATGAATCTGTTGCCATTGTAGATAAAAATGGTATTGTTACCGCTGTCGGTGAAGGTAGAGCAATCATTACCATTGAAGTTGGAGATGATGAAATCTATGCTAAAATCTCAACCACCGTTACAGTAACAGTAAATAAAATAAACACAACTGCAGATGTTTCAATTCCTGAAAACATTACTGTCGGTGATAATTCAACAGTCAATGTAGTATTGCCGGCTGATGCTAAAGGCAATGTCACAGTTAAAGTTGACGACGAAGTTGTAGATACTGTACCTGTAAAAGATGGAAATGCTGATGTTACAATTCCTTCCATGAGTGCTGGAAACCACACTGTTGAAATAGCTTACTCCGGTGACGGCAAATACAATCCTGTAAATGAAACTAAAGAAATCTCTGTTTCTAAAAATGATATAACTCCTGAAATTACAATTCCGTCAGACATTGAATTCGGTGATAATGCTACTGTTGATATCAAGCTTCCAGATGACTCAACAGGAAACGTAACACTAACAGTTGATGGTAAAGAAATCAATACCGTACCTGTAACTAATGGAACTGCAAGTGTCAAGCTACCAGCATTAGACGCTGGAAACCATACTGCTGAAATAGCTTACTCCGGTGATGATAAATACAAATCTGCTTCAAAAACTACTACAATCAGTATAGACAAGGATTCCACCAAGATTACTGCAGCTGATGTGACTGCAACATATAAAGTCGACAAATATCTTGTAATCACATTAAAAGACAGTAAAGGAAATCCTTTGGCAAATGCTAGTGTAACTGTTGATTTAAACACAATTAAAAACTACACTACTGATGAAAACGGCCAAATCAAAATTAAAGTAAGCAATCTGGTTCCAAAAACATACAATGCAAAAATAACATTTGCAGGCAACAACAACTATCTTGGATCAGATGCCACTGCTAAGGTTGTAGTTAAAAAGGCAACTCCAAAGATTACTGCTTCCAATAAAATGTTCAAGACAACTACTAAAAACAAAAAGTACACCATAACATTAAAGGACAATACCGGCAAACCAATCAAGAATGCCAAAGTCTATCTGAAAGTAAACGGCAAAACATATAAAGCCACTACAAACAGTAAAGGCAAGGCTACATTCAAAATTACCAAACTTTCCAAAACTGGAACATTCAAGGCAACCGTAACATATAAAGGAAACAAGTACTTCAACAAGGCTAGCAAGAAAGTAACTGTTAAAGTCATTTCTACCTGGAAAACAATATCTAAAGGAAGCAAAGCAAAATCAACTGTTAAAGAGATTCAAAGGGCATTGAAAAACAACGGATATTATCTCACAGCTTACGGTCATTACCTGAAGGTTGACGGCATCTACTGGGACTACACTGTAAAAGCTGTAAAACAGTTCCAGAAAGCCAAAGGCCTGAAAGTAACCGGCAAGGTTGATGAAAAGACTGCCAAAAAACTTGGAATAATTTAAATAAGGATTTTTCAATTCCTTATTTTTTATTTTTTTCTAAATCATTTCACCATCAAATATCACATTCAGTTTAATCAATTGGATGTGTCATTTTAATTAAAACTGGCCTTGCAACTATCTTTTTATAAGTTGCTTTTTACATTAACGCTAAGGCTATTAAAAATCAGCCTTTCCTTTAATTATGCATATATATCAAGCTCATTTTAAAATCAGATTTCAAATCTCATAAGGCTGATGTTAAAGTAGATTCTGTTTCAGATCAGCTACCGTTATTTTAACGTTAATGTTAATTAAATCAAAAGTAAATCTCCATCTTCAATATTCTTAATGGCTTTTCACTTTAACGGAAGGGTTTGGCAATGTTAAAGTTAATTAAAACCACTGCATATATATCAAGTTCATTTTAAAATCAGATTTTAAATTCAAAAAGGCGGATGTTAAAGTAAATCATTACTTTTGTGTTTTCAAAAATATCATTGGAAATGCTTTGATGTTTAAAAATAAATATCAATGACCTTTTTTGGTCAAAAATTTCTTTAATAACGCTTAAATAAGCTTTTGAATAATAATATATAAAAATTAGAAATAATTTTCAGGATAACTCTAGACTAAAACACTTAAAACTACATAAGGGAATATGCATGCAATTACAAAAAATGCAATTCCTAAACCTAATTTCGGTTTGTTTTCATCTAATGCTCCGGAGATTATTAAAAGGATTGAGAAAAATCCGAAGACAACCGGTAAAATATGTGAAAATATTGTAGTTCCAACTATCGCTGCCATTTTTTATCACTACTATAATTTTATTTGTTTAGTTATATAAAATTAACCTAAATTTCATTCTATTTCTTTTTGTTTAAAAATTAGCTAACTTTTTATATTTATTTTAATAGATTATTTTAATATGAGAATTGATACGCATCATCATCACAAAAAAGCAGGTGATAATCTAGCATTTGTTTTTTTTATGAATTTGGCTTTTAATATTATTGTAATCGTCGGAGGACTTGCTACAAACAGTGTGGCTATCCTTGCAGACTGTATACATGACCTCTCAGATACCATTTCAATTGCTTTTGCTTGGGTGCTTGAAAAGGTTTCACAGAAGGATTCTACAGATAACTACTCATACGGCTATCAGAGATTTTCAATTCTCGGAGCCGTAATAATCTCAGTATTTGTAATCATAATGGCTTTTGTAATTCTTCAGGAAGCTATCCCGAGACTATTTGCACCTGAAGGTGTTGATGCTGAAGGAATGCTTGTCATATCAATTATAGGTCTTGTTTTCAAATCACTTTCAGTATATCGTCTTCATAAAGGTGAAACATTCAATGAAAAGGCAATATTTTTCCATCAGCTTGGAGATATCTTCGAATGGCTGGCAATACTGATACTGAGTGTTGTTCTGATATTCTGGGACGGTGCACCATATCTTGATCCGTTTGTCTCAATAGGTATTGCACTGTGGCTGATATTCAATCTCGGAAGAAATCTGTACAAGTCACTGGAAGTTCTTCTTCAAAAGACTCCTGATTATTTCGACGTTAACGTGTTTAAAAATTCCATTCTGGATATACAAGGCGTTAATGCAATCGATGATTTTCATATATGGTCTTTAGACGGAATCGATTCGGTTATGACTCTAAAGGTTGACGTTGATTTCGGCCAGGATGTCAGTCAGATTAAAAAAGAGATTTATCAAATTTCAAACAGGTATCACGTTGTAGACATTACTATTGAACTTGAATAGAATTAAAAAGGGAAATTTATGACATTGGTTGTTATCGGTCCGGTTACACAGGATTTAATTGTTATTGGTGATGAAAGCTCCATAAAGATTGGAGGAGCTACATATTTTCAAAGTTTTGTCTTTGAAGAGTTTTACACTGATTATCTGGCGGTTGTAAATTGCAAAAGCAAAAATCTCGTCAGCGGCTTTCCCGATTCGGATAAAGTTAAAGTCATTGAAAAGGACTCTACTCATTTTTTCATCAATGAATATCCCAATCCCGAAAACCCCGATATCCGCTATCAGTTAAGCAATTTCGCAAATATTCCTATTTTAAAAAGTGATCTGGAAGGCGTACTGGATGGTGTTGATGTTGATGCATTTGTTTTAAATCCCCTTAACCGTTATGATTTTCCTCTTGAAACTGTCGAATACCTGAAAACTTTCAATGTTCCTATCTTCATGTCCATGCAGGGTTTTTTAAGAGTCCCTGACAATCAAGTAAATGAAAACTATCGATTAAAATTAGATAACTTTGATGAGTTGGATGCTATTTTATCAGGCGTTGATACAATATTTTTGGATGAACGTGAAAAGAATATTATTGGGACACACTATGATGTAGATGAGATGGTCATAACTGACGGAAGTAACGGTTCAAGAATTGTAAGTGAAGGTGAAATAAGAATAAAGGCTGTAAAATGTGATAATGTTGTGGATACAACCGGCTGCGGAGATACATTTATGGCGGCATACATCACACAGAAATTACTCTTGAAATCATCTGAAAATGCCGGAAACTTTGCATCAAGAATTGCAAGTGAAAAAATAAAAAATTTCGGACCTTACAATTCCAACGGATAACTTAATTTTAAAATATTATAATAATACTTTTTAATATTGAGTATTTTTAACTTTTAATAGATTTCACTTATTATTGATTAGTTTAGAAAACTTTATAAGTTAATATGATTATAATAATATATGCATTCTAAATTTTTTTTACACTTTAAAGGGTCATCATGTTAAACAAATCAACTAATCTAATCGAAAAGGAATTTAAGAATTTACGTAGGGAACTGTTGGACTTAACTTTAAGAAACCAGCTTCTTAATTTCAAAACAAGAGCTAAAACAATTACAATAGTAAATCAAAGCCCTGCAAATCTTTTCCAGACTTTGGTGCTGCAGGACAGCAAAATGTATTTTGTCGCCAACAAAAAGGACAAAAAAGAAGACAAGTCTTCAGTCTGGGACCACATTCCTTTTGATTTTTCTAAGTTTACAGAAGGCGACAGAAAATTAGCCACTGATTTGACCCCTAAGGAACTTCAAAAAAGATTATATTACATTAACAACCAGGCAAAGACAATGCTTCAGGAACAGGGTTATAACATCCTGTATCTGGCAATAGGATTTCTTGAATGGAAAGACAAATCCAAGCCTAGACAAAAAAACAACGCGCCTCTGGTTCTGATTCCTGTTGCAATGGAGAGAAAAAAGGTCGGTGAATCATTCAATCTCGAATGGACCGGAGAAGATATCCAGACAAACATCTCACTTAAGGCAAAGCTTCTTGAAGCGGGCATTGAACTTCCTGATTTTCAGTTCAAAAGATACGGTGAGGTAATTGACCATTATATTGCAAGCGTTCGCCGTGCAGTTTCAAGAATGGACGGTTGGAACGTCAACAATAACGTTGCATTAGGTTTTTTCAGTTTTACCAAATTCGTAATGTACAATGATTTGAACCCTGAAGCGTGGGCCGATAATGTTGATTTAACCAAAAATGAACTGATACAGGCTATTTTTAATCCTGCAAAAAATGACCAGGAAGCATTTAAGGAAGAGGACATTGACACACAGCTTGAATACAGAAGCATGTATCAGGTTCTCGATGCGGATTCATCACAGATTGCGGCAATCCAGGATGTAAAAGCTGGCCGTAACCTTGTTGTGGAAGGACCACCTGGAACAGGTAAGTCCCAGACAATCGTAAACCTTATAGCGGAGCTTCTTGCTGAAGGAAAATCAGTTTTATTTGTATCTGAGAAAATGGCCGCACTGGATGTGGTAAAGGACCGTCTGACCGGTGTGGGTTTAGGCAAGTTTGTTCTCGAACTTCATTCACATAAAACCAGACGTAAAAAGTTCCTGAAAGACCTGCAGAAGGCAACCAATGTTCGCCATCAGGAACCTTTAAACATTGACCAGACCATACGTAAACTGGAAACTTTACGCCGTCAGCTTGATGACTATTCACAGATTATTCATAAGCCTGCCTTTGCGGTAAACTTGTCTCCGTTCCAGCTATACGGTATGAAGGAGTCAGCTGATGACCATTTCGCAAAAAAAGATACATTGATGCCGCTGGTCAGATTTGAAAATCCTGAAAGCGTTACTCTAAAAGACCTGGATGACATGAAGATAGCTTTAGAAAACCTTGCTGAGCTTTACCAGACAATTTCAAAGGAAAATCCATGGAGCAAATGCGCTCCGAAAAGTCTGCTTCCGGCTGACTTAAGAGAAATTGAAATGCTGATCAGCGATACTCTTCACAGTCTTGATAATTTCCTTGTTGAACGTGGAAGAGTCTATGACATTTACGGAATTAAAAAACCAGACACAATGAATGAGTTTCAAAATTCACTTTCTGCATTTGAAATAATCAAATCACAGAATGCAGAACTCATAGACGGAAGCATCCTCAAATCCGGAGCATGGAATAACAACAATGATGATGCATTCAGACTGATTCAGGAACTTGAAAGATATCAGAAATATGCCGGAATTTTAAACAAATTCAATCAGAGCATTTTACAGGCAGATATTGACCGTATAATCTATGAGATTCAGCAGCTTTCACACAAACGTTTCAGATTCTTTAATTCAAATCAGCACCAGGAAATTGTACAGAGATATTACGCACGTCCCGTAACAGGCAGTGCTGAGGATATCATAAGAGAACTGCAGGAAGCAAAAGCAGTAATAAAAATGAGAAGAACTCTGGAAGCTAACGATGCACTGGGCAGAAAATATTACGGAGGATACTGGCATCTTAATGCAAATCCTAATGACCTGAAAGCTATTGCCCGCTGGATGCATGAATTTACAGCGCTTGTCCGGGAAGGTACATTCTCACAAAATACAATTGACCTTATGAGCAAAGATCTCTTTGATATCAACCCTGAAAGAGACCTTGCAGACTACATTGATTCCGGTGAAGAGTTTGTACGTGTACTGAACAGATTAAGGGAAAAACTGAACCCTAGAAGTAAACTTATCTTTAAAAGAGAAACAGGTGACGTACCGTTTGAAGCATGGAAAGAACAGCTGTATACATGGAGAGGACAGCTATCAAGCCTTCATTTATGGTCACAGTATCTCAACACTAAAAATGCGCTTAAAACCTCCAATGCAAAGATGTTTGTGGACTCAATAGAAAAGAGAAACATTCAGAAATATGACATTGAAGCACTGGTTGAAGGAAACTTCGCAGATTCACTTTTAAATATATTATTTGTAGAAAATCAGGAACTGGCAACATTTGTCGGTGAACTTCATGAAAACAGAATTCGTGAATTCAAGGATTTGGATAAAAAGATTTTAACACTTAACCGTAAAAGAATATTCCATAAACTGAACAGCAACATTCCAAAGATTTTCGGAGGAACCGAAAACCCTCAGGCAAAGATATTGGCAGGGGAATTTACAAGAAAAAGCGGACACATGCCTGTTAGAAAATTATTGGAAAAAGCAGGCGGAATGATAAAGCAGATTAAACCTTGCTTTATGATGTCTCCTCTATCAATTGCACAGTATCTTGACCCGACTAATGAGGAACTTCAGTTTGATGTAGTTATTTTTGACGAAGCAAGTCAGGTAAAACCTGAAGATGCACTTGGTGCATTCATGAGAGGTAAAACTGCAGTCGTTATGGGAGATACTCAGCAGCTGCCTCCGACTTCATTTTTCGACCAGATGTCCGATGCAGACAGCGATGAGGAAGAGGCAACTTCACTGGATATGGAAAGTATTCTCCATTTATGTAAACTGTCATTTCCGGTAAAAATGCTTAAATGGCACTACAGATCCCGCCATGAATCATTGATTACAGTATCAAACAGGGAATTTTACGATAATGATTTGCTGGTTTATCCTTCACCTTCACATTCAGACCCTGAACTTGGATTAAAATTCCACTATAATCCGAATACCCAGTACTTAAGAGGAGCTTCATCCAAAAATCCTCTCGAAGCAGAAGATGTTGTGGAAGAGATTTTCAACCACTTTGAAAAGTACGGCGATACCAAAAGTTTAGGTGTAGGAACATTTTCCGTTGCACAGAAAAACGCTATACTTGAAGCTTTAGAGGTAAAACGTAAAGAACATCCTGAATATGAACCTCTGTTTTCAGAAAACAAGGAAGAACGTTTCTTTGTAAAAAACCTTGAAACAATCCAGGGGGATGAAAGGGATGTTATTCTAATCAGTGTAGGTTACGGATACGACCAGGACGGAAAAATGTCTTTGAATTTCGGTCCGCTGAATCAGGACGGTGGGGAAAGACGTTTGAACGTACTGATTACACGTGCAAGAGAAAAATGTGTAGTATTTTCAAACTTTAAAGCTTATGACATGAATCTTACAGCCAATCCTCCTTACGGTGTAAAATCCCTTAAGGAATTTCTGGAATATGCTGAAAACCTGACATTAGGCACTCACGATGCTGATGAACACACTAAAGAACCGTTTGAAGATGCAATTGCTAACTTTTTAGAAGAAAACGGATATACTGTTGACAGGCAAATCGGTTGTGCAGGTTTTAGAGTTGATTTGGCTATTGTTGATGATGAAAACCCAGGCAAATACATATTGGGAATTACGACTGACGGAAAAATGTATGCCTCAAGCAAAGTGGCCCGTGACAGAGACAGGCTTCGTGAACAGGTCCTGACTGGCCTTGGCTGGAAACTGTACCATTTATGGTCAACCGACTGGTACAGAAACAGGGATTTAGGTCGTAAAAAACTTTTAGACTTTGTTGAAAAATCAATTCGCCAAACCCGTGAAGAAGAAAGACGCAGATCTGAAGAAGAGAAAAAATTAGCTGAAAAAAGAAGACGTGAAGCTGAGAAAAAAGCTGAAGAATTAAGATTAGCTCGTGAAAGGGAAGAAAAAGAAAGAGCTGAAAAAGAAGCCGAGGAAGCTGAAATAAATCCTGAAGACATCGGACCTGCCGATTTTGTTGAAGTTGAAAAGGTCGATGACGGGGACGTATTGGAAAAACCGATTGATGTAAGTGCAATAGACCCTGAAGAATTCTTTGGAGAAGATGTAAGTGCAGCTCCTGTCGGTGAAAATACAATCAATGATGATAATACTCAAAAAGATACTCCTTCTGAATTTGTCACAGTAAAAGACGATAATGAGAAAAGAGAATTTAGCGAAGATGCATCCGAGTTCAAGGAAGATGCTTCCATTGAAAAAGATTTATCCGAACTGCAGGAAGATGTTAAAACTACAGATGTCACTGAAGAGGATGTTGATGAAGAAATTCCAGTAGCCGATTCTCTTGATGATGATGTTACTGTGGTTGATTCTGTTGTTGAGGATACAACAGTAGTTGATTCTGTTGATATTGGTGAGGAAACTCCTGCAGCTGATTCTGTTGATGGGGATGTTACTGTAATTGATCCTGCTGTTGAGGATACAGCAGAGGCTGATTCTGTTGATTATGATACAACAGTAGTTGATTCTGTTGATGAGGATGTTACTGTGATTGATCCTGTTGTTGAGGATACAGCAGAGGCTGATTCTGTTGATTATGATACAACAGTAGATGACTCTGTTGTTGGCGAAAAAACACAAGTAACTGATTCTGATTCTCAGGATGAAAAAGAAGTTTGGGAATCTCAGGAAGAACCTGAAGAAGTTGATGATGACGCTGAAGTCTGGGAAGATGACAAGGATGTTTCTCCTGAAGATAATGCTGAAGTCTGGGAAGACGATACCGATTATTCTGATGAAACAAAATCACACTCAAGGTCTTTATCACAAAAAATTAGGGACTTTATCACTCATGAAAGTGATGATGATGAGGAATCCCACAAATCTTCATTTTTCTCAGGACTTAAATTCCATAGAGATTTAGGCGATGATTCAGATTTGGAAGAAGAAATGCCTGAAGACATTGATTTTGATGATGTTAAAGTTGAATCAGATAATAAAAAAGATATTGCTGATGATAAAGTGGATTTAGGTTCTGATGATGATTATATTTATGTTGACCACACAAATGATGAAGTGGCCGATGACTTACCAGATGATGAATTCGATATTGAGGATTACGCTTCCAAATATGATGATGAACCACTAGAAGAAGAAACATTCATCCAAGAAGACGATGTTAAAGAAGATGTAAAAACTCAAAACATTAAAAGACCAGTATTTTCCACAGGTGTAAATATCAAATCAGATAAATCATTTGAAGAGGAAATCAACGACTTTGACAATCAAGAAAACTATGAAGATGATGTTGAAGTTGAAGAAGAAATCAAAATATCTGACGATTATGATGATGATGTTAAAGTCTCTGAAGAACATCATGAGAGACAATCTGAGGATATAAAAGAGACTGAAGTTAGCCATGAGGAAAAATCTTCTGAGGATAATGCTGATTCAGGCTCTGATGATGATTATATTTATGTTGACCACAGTGACGGGGAAGCAGCTGAACAAGAAACTTCAGATAATTCAGGTAATTTGGAAAATCCTCAAAATGCTAAAGTTAAAAACAGAAGAGCGAACTATGTAAAATCAGTCATTTCAGATGTAATGTCCGGTGAGTCCAAACTCGAACGTGAAGAGGTTGAAACCGTTCGTGGGGAAATAATTGATGAAGAGGAAGCATTGCACAAACCGGCTCCTAAAGATGATTTTGTTGTTGAGGCGGAAATTGTAAACGGTGATTATCCTGAAGATTATTTTGATGAAGAAGATGAAGAATGGAATATTTTCAATGACGAACTGCCTGATTTAAGCCATAATAATGATGAAATTCATGAAGAAGCTGTAAATATCGTTGATAAAGCTATAAACGAATTTATGGATGATGTTTTTGAAGGTAAAAATGTTAAACTCGTAAAAGATGTTCCGCAAACTCCTGAACATAAACCTGATGAACCGATTAATGTTTCCCGCCGTAACATTGAAGAGTTTGAATCAAGCATTGAAGATTTATATGTTGATGAGGAAATCACTTCCGATATTGAAGATGAACAGATTGCTCCTGAGACTTCTTCAGATATCGAAAAAGATACTTCAGATGCTACTCGGCAGACAGAAGAAACTCCAATCGCTGAGCAGAAAGAGGATGATGCTGAGGATGCGCCTGCACAGGACGAAGTAATCTACTTTAAAGGTGCAACAGATGTTACAAATCCGTTAAGGAAAAATAATGTCTATTATAAAAATGAACAGAAAAGGTCTTTAAAAGATTCCATTCGAGGAATTAAAAAGGATATGGCCTACATTAACAAGTCTCTTAATGAAATTGAAAATCCGACTCAGATAGATTATGTTTCTGTTGTTGACAGAACTGAAGATTATGATCCTAATGATTATCTCTCACAGCCTAGTGATGATGATTCAGATAAAATCATTCAGATGGAGGAAGAGTCAATCAGAGGAGAATACTCTCCTGATGAATTTGAAAGAAGTTTTGAAGATGAAAATGTTATCGTTCCGACCCCTCAAAGAGCCATCTCAGATGATGAGGCATTAGAGGAAATGATTCTCTCAGCAGATGAAGATTATAAGGAAATCGAAAAAGAAAGGTATCAAAGCAATAATAAACTGAAAGCCTTTGATGATAAGAAACTTCCTGGCAAGAAAAAACTTGAAGATGAAATCGTGGATTACGTTCAGGTTACCGACATTGGTTTAAATTCACAAAGCGAGCTTTATTCACAGCCGATAGCAAATATTGCAAAGTCCGTTAAAACAATTGTTGATGTTGAAGGTCCGATTCATATTAAGGAAGTCACTAACAGAGTTAAGGACAGCTGCCATGTAAAAAGAGCAGGTTCCAAACTGAAAAAGACTGTAAACTCTGCTATTGCCGAAGCTGAAAACTCCGGTGAAATTATCAAAATCGGTGATTTTTTATATGATGCATCAAGCAATAATGTAATAATCAGAAAAAGGAACAAGCCTAATATAGAACTGATTTCCGATGAAGAGATAGCTAAAAGCATAGAGGCGGTTTTAATTCACAAAGACAACATCACAACCAAGGATATTGCAAAAGAAACTTCACGTAATTTCGGTTTCAAGTCAACTTCCAAAAAGACTGCTTCAAGAATCAACAGCGTTTTGGATTTAATGATTGCAAACAATCGCGTTAAAATAGTCAATGATTATGTTGAGCTTAACTAGGTGAGATTCATGTCTACAAAAGTTAAATCTCCCGATAATTTGCCAAATAAACCAGGTGTCTATATTATGCGTGATGAAAATGACACCATAATCTATATAGGCAAAGCTAAAAATCTTATAAAAAGGGTTAAATCTTATTTTAGGGAAAAGCTGGACAGGCCAAAAACTCAGATACTGATGAGTCACTTTGACAGCCTTGAATATATTGTAACCAATTCAGAAAAGGAAGCTTTGATTTTAGAGGCTACTTTAATTAAAAAGCATCGCCCGAGATATAATGTTCAGCTTAAGGACGACAAGAGATATCCTTATGTAAAAATCACAGATGAAAAGTTTCCACGTCTTGTCATTACCAGAAACGTAACCAAAAACGGGATATATTACGGTCCGTTTACTGATGTGGGTTCCGTTAAACAGACTGTTAAATTCTTGAAATCATTGTTTAAGATTAGAACCTGCAGAAATATGCATGGACCCTGTCTGAATTCACAGATTGACCTGTGTTACGCACCATGTGACGGAAAGATTTCCGAAAAGGAATATTCCGAAATCATCAACAAGATTGATCTGTTTTTCCAGGGCAAATATTCAACCATTGTGAAAAATCTCAAAAAGGAAATGATGGAAGCTGCTTCAAATGAAGAATATGAAAAGGCAGCGGTTTTAAGAGACCAGATTGCCTCTATCGAAGAGATTATGGAAAAGCAGTTTGTTGATTTAGTCGATGATGACCTTGACCAGGACGTTATAGCTATTGCTCCGGGCGAAAATGAAGTTGTGGTCATTATTATGCCTATCCGGAACGGTAAAATAGTCGGAAGGGATGACTTCCTGATGAGTGCATCACAATATGATTCATCATCTGAAATCATGTTTGCTTTTATTCAGCAGTATTACGGCTACAACCGTCATGTTCCAAAGCAGATTCTTCTCGATGAGGATATTGATGAAAAGGAACTGCTTGAGGAATGGCTGAGTGATTTAAGGGGAAACAAGGTCCATATTAAGGTTCCTCAAAAGGGTGTTAAATTACGTCTAGTTAAAATGGCGCGTAAAAATGCCGAAATCATTAAACATCAGAAGAAAAAGATGGAATCAGCATTAATAGAGCTTAAAAAATACCTTAAACTTGAAAAACTGCCTAGGGTAATTGAAGGATATGATATCAGTAACATTTCCGGTAAGTTTGCTGTTGGTTCCAAGGTATCGTTCAAAGATGGAAAACCCAACAAAAAAATGTATAAGCATTTCAGAATGGAAACTCCCGGACCGAACGATTTTGCCATGATGGAAGAGCTTTTGACCCGAAGATTAAAAATGGTGGATAGAGATCCTGAACCGGACCTGATTGTAATAGATGGGGGTAAGGGACAGCTTGGTATGGCCTGCGGTGTTTTAGAAAAATTAAATCTCACTCATATTCCAATTATTGGGCTTGCAAAGGAATTTGAAGAGATATTTATTCCAAATTCAAGTCGTCCAATTATAATTCCTAAAAATAACAAAGCTTTGCATCTGCTTCAGCAAGTGCGTGATGAATCACATCGCTTTGCTATTACGTATCATAGAAAACTACGCAGTAAGAATATATCAGCCTCTTCACTTGATGATATTGCTGGAATCGGTAAAAAAAGGAAGATGAATCTTTTAAAAGAATTTGGAACAATCGAAGGAATTAAGAAGGCATCAATTGAGGAATTAGCTAAAACAGAGGGTATGAATCAAAAAACAGCTGAAAATGTCTATAATTATTATCATTAATTCCTTATCTATTTTTAGGAAAAACAACTAATTTTACATTAACTTTAAATATCATAATTTTTAAAAGTCTTTATAAGAAATGAAAAGGAATTAAATTTATGGTTAGATGTCCACGATGCGGTTACGAAAATGCAACCTCATCTCAGTATTGTGATAATTGTGCCTACCCCCTTCTAAATAAAAATTCTAAACCAATAAATAAATCAAAGAAAGATAGACACTGGGGAGTTGGCATAGCTAAAAAGATTGTAATTGTTATGGGAATAATTGTAATTGCTTTTTTATTGTTTTCTTTTGCTTATAATAATTCTCAACCTAGTAATGATGAATCATTGAATATTATAGCTGATGATGGAAGCCAGCATCAGTCTTCTTCTTATCCCTTCAAAGCAGTAATCAAATACGATGGTAACTGGTATGCTAAAATGGGTGATCCGAATTATCTTATAGAAAAAACAGGTAATGGAACTAATACATATGCACTTGACTGTGCTGCATGGGATGATGTACACATAGAAGCTGAAAAATATGGCGGTGAAGGAGAACTTACAATTCAAATTTTAAGAAATGGTAAAGTTGTAGCTGAAAATTCAACTACAGCCGGTAACGGTGGTAGTGTTTCATTAAACTATGACAGTTAGAATTCACCGATTTTTGATTCTAATAACTCTACCAGTTCTTCAGTTTTGTAAAGTCTTATTTCTTTCTCATCTTCTTTGAATATTCTTAAAAAATTGATTAAATCATTGCATAATTGGTCGTATTGAATACTGTATGTATTAAAGTTAGACAGTAGTCCGAATGCTTTCTGCTGGTCTAGTTTAGGTTCATCCCTTAGGATACGTTCCATATTAGCAAAATGAGTTTCAATCATTATTTTTTCTTGTTCCAGATAGTTTAAATATTCTTCAATTTTAATGTCGTCAGCCATTTTTATCACTTGTTCTTAAATATTATTGTTAAAAATATAAATAGTTTCATGAATATAATTGTATTATCATAAGGGGCATAAAGAATGATAAAAGTAGAAAATGTAAGTAAAGATTATGAATTAGATGACGGAACTAAAGTAACTGCTGTTAAAGACATCAGCTTTGAAGTTAAAGAAGGTGAAATCCTTGGAATCATGGGTAGAAGCGGGTCTGGTAAAACTACTCTTCTTAGAGCTTTAAGAGGGGTCGAACACATTGACGCAGGTAAGATTACTGTAGGTGATGTCAGTGTGGATGCAGGCTCTTCCCAGTTTTATTATAACAATCTTAAAAAGGTTACAGCAATTCATCTTCAAAGGTCATTTGGTGTATGGCCGGATACAGTCCGTGAAAATGTCTTGAGAAAACTTTACGCCAGAAGATATTTCGATGAAGGTGACACTAACTTTGAAGTGGCCGAAAGTGAATTCGGAGAGGAAGCGGACGAACTTCTTGAACTTGTTTCACTCACTCATAAAGCAGACCATTATGCATCTGTATTAAGTGGCGGTGAAAAACAAAGGCTTATCATGGCTCGTCAGCTTGCAAAAAAACCAAAAGCTTTACTTCTTGATGAACCTGCTACTATGGCATGCCCTAAAACCAAACAGGAAATACTTGATGCGGTCAAAAAAATCAACAAGGAACTGAATATTACTGTGGTTCTTGTTTCCCACCTGCCGGATGTACAGAAATATCTCGCAGATAGAGTAATTCTGCTTGAAGACGGAGAAATTGCAGATGAAGGTACTGCTGAAGAAATCTGTGACAAGTTCATGGCAGATATGGAACCTATAGTTGATATTGAAAACATCGCAACTGATGAGGACGTTATTGATGTTAAAGATGTCTTTAAAAGGTTCTATCTTTTGACCGGAGGAGAAGTTCTCCAGATGGAAGACATAAACTTCAAGGTTCAGGATAAAAATATTTTAAGCATTATAGGTCCGAGCGGAGCCGGCAAGACTGTTTTATTAAGAATGCTCGGTGGACTTGACCATCCCGACAAGGGGGACATCCTTTATTACGCTGACGGTGAATGGAGAGACATTGAAATTCCAGGTATGAACCGTATGAAAATCCGTTCAAAACTGGGTTTCATGCATCAGGAATTTGCCTTAAGCCATTATGCTACTGTTTTAAACCAGCTTGCAGCAAGACTCGGATACAAAAATGAAAATGTAGTTAAGGAAGCTCAGGAAAGAGCCAGAAGAATTGGTGTAAGTGAAGAATTGCTTGATTCATTTTATTTGTTGACTGACCTTCCAGAAATGGAAGCCAAACATCGTCTCGAACAGATTGGTCTTGATGCGGAAATATTAAATGATCTGTTCCCGAGATTTCCTGAAACAGCTACAAAAGAAGCTGTTGCAGACATATTTGAAAGCCTTGACTTGGATTTGGATATTCTCCACAGAAGGTCCTATGAACTTTCCGGCGGTCAAAAGGTTCGTGTAATGCTTTCCCTGATTTTGGTTTCAAGACCAAAATTCCTGCTTTTAGATGAACCGTTCGGTGATTTGGACCCTGTTACTTTAAGAGATGTTACAAACTCACTTAAAAAGATTTCCAAACAGTACGGCATTACTATTGTAATGATTTCTCACAATACTGATTTCATTAAGGAATTGTCCAACAGAGCAGTATTTATGGATGACGGAAAGATAATTGACGACAGTGAAAATATAGATGAAATAGTAGATAACTTCATTGATTTCTGTCATGCAGACTACCTGAAAGGGGACAAATAATGTTTGATGTTATTATGCTTCCTGTTGACGGATCTAAATATGGAGATGAAGCGGCAGAAATTGCAATTGACCTTGCTCAGAAATATTCTTCAAAAATAGCTGCAGTTCATGTTCTTGAAGAGTTTTCGCTCAACAGCTATGACGATGAAGAGGACAGCGGTGATGAAATTCTGGGAAAAATCACCAAAAAGGCAGCTGATGTTGGAGTTGAAGTTACAGAACATTTGCTTACTGCTGATCCTTTAAGGGATATGAAATTCATCGTTGAGCAAACCCGTGCTGATCTGGTTGTTATTCATGCTCACGGAGCTAATAACAACAGATTTGTATCATTTGAAGATAATGAAGTTAGTGATACTCAGATAGGTTCTGTTGCAGAAAGGCTTTTGAGGACTTGTGATGTTCCAGTATTACTGATTAAATAATTCTTTAAAACTATTTTTTTTCTTTATTTACCCTTTTTTAGCTATTTTTTACTAAACTTTTAAATATTATAAAAAACTTATTATTTATAACTAAATTATTTGGTTATAAAAGGAGATATTTATGATAGTGAAAGATTGGTGCTCATTCTGCGGAGAGTGTGCTGGGGTATGTCCAAGAAATTTGATTCAAGTTAGAGAGTATTCATTAGTCTTTAACGATGACGACTGTAAAGATTGTGATACATGTATCAAAGCATGTCCAATTGATGCTTTAGAAAAAGAGGAATGATTATATGATTGAAACTGATGTAATAGTTGTAGGATCTGGACCTGCAGGTTCCAGCGCAGCAAAACATGCTGCTTTAGGTGGAGCAAAAGTTATTTTAATGGATAAAAAATCTGAAATTGGAGCACCAAAAAGATGTGCTGAAGGTGTATCAATTCAGGGTCTTGAAAAATTGGGAATTGAACCTTCCCCTCGCTGGGTTACCCAGGAAATTCAAGGTGTAAGACTGCAGGCACCTGACGGAACCGATGTATGGTTAACAAAAGACGAAGTACAGTTACCTGAAGCAGGATACATTTTAGAAAGAAAAGTATTCGATAAGCACATGGCAATGGATGCAGCAAGAGCAGGTGCTGAAATCAAAATCAAAACCTTAGTAACAGGTATTGAAAAAATTGATAATGGATACATTGTTGAAACAGAATCCATGGGCGTAAAAACCGACTACAAATGTAAAATATTAATCGCCGCTGACGGTCCTGAAGGCCACGTTGCAAGATGGGCAGGACTCAGACCGGCTGCAAAACCTAAGGAAATGGAATCCGGTGTACAGTACGAAATGTGTAACGTGGAATTCGAAAGACCTGGAGTCATTGAATTTTACTTCGGATCATGCGCACCTGGAGGATACGTATGGATTTTCCCTAAAGGAGATGACATCGCAAATGTCGGTTTGGCAATTCTTCCTCACAAAGCGGAAAAATCAGCTAAAGAATACCTTGATGATTTTGTTGCTAAATCCCCTTACCTCAAAAACGCTCAGGCTGTTGAGCTGAATGTAGGTGGAGACCCTGTCGGCGGAATGACCAAAAAACTTTATGATGATAACATTATGGTTGTAGGAGATGCTGCAGGACAAGTTAACCCATTGACTGGTGGAGGAATCATTTCAGGTATGACCGGTGGAATGTGTGCAGGACAAGTTGCTGCACAGGCAATCAAAGAGGACTGTTCCAAAAAATTCTTAAAACAATACGACAAAATGGCTCATGATGAACTTGACCGTGAAATCAAAAGATACAAAAAAGTACAGGAATATTTACTCACCCTATCAGATAAGGAACTAGACAGTATTGCTCATGCATTTGAAGGAGAAAGCTTTGAGAAAATCTCTACAACTGAAATAGTTCAAAAATTAATCAAAATATCTCCAAAAGCTTTACTTAAATTAGGTAAATTTATCTAAAGGTGTTTCAATGATTTTGGTTACTGGTGGAGCAGGTTATATTGGTTCTCATACAAACAAGGCACTACACAATGCAGGTTATGATACAGTAGTTGTTGACAATCTCTGCAAAGGTTATGAAAATTTTGTAAAATGGGGTAATTTTGAAAACTATGACTTCGGTAAGGATAACCTGAGGGAAGTTTTTGAAAAATATGACATTGACGGTGTCATTCATTTTGCTGCTTTCTCATCAGTAGCAGAATCAGTTGAATTTCCTCAAAAATATTTGAAAAACAATTATAAAAACACATTAAATCTCCTTAAAATCATGAGGGAATTTAATGTGGACAAATTTATTTTATCATCAACTGCAGCGGTATACGGAAATCCGACACAGATTCCAATTACTGAAGATACAGATTTAAAACCAATCAATCCTTACGGACATTCCAAATTCATTACCGAAAAAGCCCTTGAAAGGGAAGCTGAAAAAGGTGATTTCAATTATGTGTCACTTAGATATTTCAATGCTGCTGGAGCTGATTTCGACTGTGAGGTAGGGGAACTCCATGACCCTGAAACTCACCTTATTCCATTGATTTTAGATGCAGCTATCGGAAAAAGGGACAGCATTTCAATTTTCGGTACTGACTATGATACTCCTGACGGAACATGCATCCGTGATTATATTCATGTAAACGATCTTGCTGATGCACATATTAAGGCATATGAATACCTATGCAATGAAAATGAGTCAAACATTTTCAATCTTGGTAACGGTGAAGGATATTCCGTTCGTGAAGTAATCGACATGTGCAAAAAGGTCACCGGATGTGACTTTGAGGTAAAACTCGATGAACGCCGTGAAGGAGATCCTGCTGTATTAATAGCTGATTCAACCAAAATCAGAGATAAACTCGGATGGATTCCTCAGTATGACCTGGAAAGTATTGTTGAGTCCGCATGGAAATGGCATGAAAAGATAAATATAATTTAGGTAGTTTTCATGGAAAACGAAAATCATGAATCAAAAATTGATGTTCGTATTATTGTTCAGGGATTGGATATTGCTCAGCTGGTATCAAAGGCAGTCAACAATATCCAGCTCGAATCTGATTATAATATAATAGTTTCATCCATTATACCAACCACTGAAATAAGCATTGTAAAAAAGGTAGCTGGAGGTGCCGATATTCTGCTTATTGGAGGTTACGGGTCTGATGAAACTTACAATATTCTTTTTAATGAATTAAAAACTGATTTTAATCATATAGGCTTATTTGACTATAACAACATTATTGTTGAAGATGAATCCATTGACTTCAGACTGGCTGAAAAGGAAATTCTAAATTCAATAATAAAATCAACATTGTCTTATTCTTTAAATTTAATAAACATCCATACTCTGGAAAATAAACTTATGAAAGTAACCCATAATTACAATAATCTCCTGGATGATTACAATAAGCTGATTAAGGAAAATGAAATTTTATCTCAGGAAAACAATGAACTGAGAGAAGACCTTGAAGAAGTAAAATCCGATTTTTCAGCATTCAGGCTAAGGTATGAGGACATTTATTCAAAAGAGATTTTAGAAATTTTCAATCTTGAAGAGCTTTGGCAGGAAACTTTCAGAAGTGATCTTGAAGATGAGGAAAGGATTGTTATAGCTACAAACAAGTTCAGGCCGGATAACATAATTGTAGGTCAAAATTATATTGCGGCACAATCAAAGTCAAAGGCTGTAGAATGGCTTAACATTGTAAGAACTGCTTTAATATTTGTTGATGACAATTCCGATGATTTAAAAAAAGAATTAAAGGATACCGAAGAAGAAAAAATTCCCGAAGTAAGAGATTCCTATGATGACGCTCCTAATACTTTCGAGAATTTTTGGGATTAAACATTATTATTTTATACTAGTTTTTAGATAATTATAATTATACTATTTTATAGGTGTTTGCAGATGCAAGGTGAGATGGAAGATAAGTGTGGAATCGTTGGAATTCACTGCAAGGATGAATCTAAAAATGTCGCTTCCTTTGTTTATTATTGTTTATATGCTTTACAACATAGGGGTCAGGAATCAGCTGGAATAGCTACTTTTAATCCGGATAAGGGTTTGAATTATTACTGCGGTATGGGTTTAATTACTGATGTGTTCAGGGATTATGAAATCCAGAATCTGCAGGGCAGTATGGCAATCGGTCATGTAAGATATTCAACTACAGGCCAGTCAAAACTGGAAAATTCACAGCCTTTTGTAACTGATTTTGATGACGGATTTATAGCTATGGCTCATAACGGAGATATCGTAAACTCCTCTGAACTAAGGGATGAACTGATAGGGGAAGGTTATGAATTTAAATCTGATACTGATTCTGAAGTAATCTGTTATATGCTTAAAAAGGAGCATTATGACAACAATAAAACTATTATAGACTCTATTGAAGCTGTTTGTAAAAAACTCGTAGGTTCATATGCATTGACTATTTTAGTAAACGGCGAACTTTATGGTGTAAGAGATCCTATGGGAATTAAACCTCTTGCGGTTGCACAAAGAGGGGATGAATACATTTTAGCTTCTGAAACAGTTGCTTTTGATGTTATCAACGCAAAATACATCAGAGATATTGTCCCTGGTGAAGTCGTTTATTTTGAAGATGATGAAATAAAATCCCACATGCTTGAAAGTGCCGGAAAATGCAAACTGTCTCACTGCATGTTTGAATATGTTTATTTTGCAAGGCCTGACAGTACAATTGATGGAATAAATGTATATCAGACCAGAATGCACATTGGTGAGCAGCTTCACAAATTATATCCTATTGATGCTGATTTTGTAATTCCTGTTCCTGATTCATCAATTCCTGCAGCTATCGGATATTCAAGAGCATCAGGAATTCCTTACGGTGAAGGATTAATCAAGAACAGATATGTTGGAAGAACATTTATCATGCCGACTCAGGAAGAACGTGAACTTGCAGTCAGGCTTAAATTGAATCCGATTAAAGAAGCCATCAAAGGCAAAAAGATTATTTTAATTGATGACAGTATTGTAAGAGGTACCACTTCAAAACAATTGCTTGATTTGGTAAAAGAAGCAGAACCTGAAGAAATCCACTTTTTGGTAGGTTGCCCTCCTGTTGTTTCTCCATGCTATTATGGTGTTGCTATGGCAACCAAAAAAGAACTGATTGCAGCAAATTACAGTGTGGATGAAATTCAAGATCAGCTTGATATTGATTCTTTAGGTTACATTACACTGCCTGCTTTGGTTGATGCAATTGGAATGCCTAAGGAAGATTTATGTTTAGGCTGTTTGAATGAGGAGTATCCTACAGAACTGCCTGATGATATTGAAGCGGAAACTTACTATAAACCTTAAAAGATTTTTATGGTAGAATTATTAGCTCCTGCTGGAAATTTCATATCTTTACGTGCGGTTCTTGAAAATGGAGCCGATGCAGTTTACTTTGGCCTTGATGACTATAACATGAGGGCCAATGCAAAAAACTTTTCTCTAAATGATTTAAAGGAAGTTTCCAAAGTATCTAAGGAATACGGAGCTAAAACCTATCTATGCACAAACATCATTTTAAATGAACGTCTGGCATCAGAGCTTGAAAAAAATCTCCAGTCCATCTCTGAATCTGAAATTGACGGACTGATATTATCTGACATAGGTCTTATAGAAGACACTGTTTCACACGGACTTGAAGCCCATATAAGCGTTCAGGAAAATGTAACTAATTCCTATACCTTAAAAACCCTTAAAAAACTTGGTGCCAAAAGGGCGATTCTTTCAAGGGAGCTGTCACTTGCCGAAATCACGGATATCACTCAAAAATCACCTATTGAAACTGAAATATTTGTTCACGGTGCAATATGCATGGCAATTTCTGGAAGATGCTTTTTGAGTTATGGGCTCTATGGGAGAAGTGCAAACTGCGGCGATTGCCTCCAGCCCTGCCGTAAAAACTGGACACTTACATATGAGGAAGGAGAAGACAATGTTGTAAACTTCTCTGATGTTGAAGATGAACGATTCATAATATCTGGCAGTGATGACGGAAGCTACAGAACAAATTTCTTCTCCCCGAAGGACATGTGCATGATAGAATACATCCCTGAATTAATGAAAAGCGGAGTTGCATCCTTTAAAATTGAAGGAAGGGCCAGAAGCCCTGATTATGGAGCAATGGTTACTGGAATATACAGGCAGGCTATGGATGACTACTTAAACGATCCTTTAAACTACAAAGTTAAGGATGAATGGATGGATGAGCTTACAAGTGTATTCAATCGTGGATTTGACACAAATTTCTATTTTTCAACACCATTCGAGACAAGCCATGACAACCAGTCAAAATATATAAAAAAAGACATGGGGCAGGTTGTTAACTATTACAGCAAGGTCAAGGCTGCTGAGCTGAGGATTTGGGATGATTTGAAACTCGGCGATAAAATTATCATCCAGGGAAAAACCACAGGTTCTATAACTCACACTATTGATTCCATGCAGATTGAAGGTGAAGCTGTTGAAAGTGCTGAAAAAGGTAAAAATGTTGCAATAGCTATTCCTCATAAAGTACGGCAAAATGATTTTGTTTATAAGCTCATTGAAAGAAAGCAGTAATTATAAATTTATTTCTTTTTTTAAAATAATGTACATGTTTGTACATATATATTAAATTATGTTTACATTTTTTTGATTATTTTTTAAAATTTTCATTTATTTGGAAAAATTTAAATAGCATTCATTAAAGATAATTAATTAGTAATGAGTGGTGATTTTTATATTTAAAAACTCTGATGTCGTATATGATTATGGAAAATTTACTCTTGATAAATTTGAATTTGAAAACGGAATCGTAATTGAAAATCCTGAAGTGGAATTCAGGACAAAGGGCGTTCCAAAGTATGATGAATCCGGCAATATCACAAATGCGATTCTTATATGTCATAAATATGATGGGAACTGCTCTTCAATAGATGAACTGTATTCAATAACCTGTGAAGGGGCAGCTTTTGATTATAATAAATATTTTTTAATATCAATATCATCTTTAGGAACTCCTGACTCCTGCAGTCCTTCTACTACCGGATTGAGATACAAATTCCCGGAATATACATTTAGTGATAAGGTTAATTTCAAAAAAAAGTTTTTAAAGGAAAAATTCAATATTGAAAAAGTTTTAGGTTTAATAGGAACCGGTATGGGCGGTTATGAAGTCTATACATGGGCATGTGAATATCCTGATTTCATGGACTTTATTGTAATAGTAAACAGCTCATTTAAAACTAACGGTTATAGATATGCCGTATCTAAAGCAATTGAAAGTATTATAGAGTCCAGTGATGATTTTTACTCAGATATTTATAATGATTCTTTATCCAGAATGATGCTTTCAATTAACAAGATTTTGTATACAAACTACCCTTCCAGAAAGAATTTCCAAAAAATGACTAATGATGAAATTGATATTCTGATGGAAGATCATGCAGAGGATCAGCTGTTTGTCGACATTTATGACTTTAAGCTGCAGAATTATGCTATAATGAATTTTAATCTGGAAAATAAAATATCCAATATCAAAGCAAAGACACTAGTCATAATTCCTGTTGATGAGATGTATTTTTCCAAGGAATATGACATATTGCCTTTGGGGGATTTAATTGAAAACTGCGAAATCATACCTCTGGAGTTAAATTTCAATCATTTTGAATTTGATGTCGACTACAGCGAACTGAATAAAATCTTTAATGATTTTTTAGAAGAATTTGACTAACTACTCTTTTTTTATATTTTTTGTGTGTTTGCCTCCGGATGCCAGGCTTGAATTTCTAAAAATATAATATTGATGTTGACTAATCTATTTACAGTAACATCTAATTTAACAATTAAAATTATGAGAGAATTTTATGATTAAAAAAATTGCTATTTATGGAAAGGGCGGAATCGGAAAAAGTACTACTGTGGCAAATTTATCTGCAATATGGGGCAGTGATGATTTAAACTGCCTTGTTATAGGATGCGACCCGAAAGCGGACACTACACGTACATTATATGGCTCAAGAATCCCTACTGTTGTCAGCACAATAAAAAACAATAAAGATTATCAAAGGGATGACCTTGTTTTCAGAGGATTCAAGGACATATTATGCGTTGAAAGCGGAGGTCCTGAACCTGGTGTGGGATGTGCAGGACGTGGCGTTATTGTAGCTATGAAAAGACTTGAAAAATTGGGAATCTTTGATGAGGACTTGGATGTAGTCGTATATGATGTGCTTGGTGATGTGGTCTGCGGCGGTTTTTCAGTGCCTCTTCGTGAAAAATACGCTGATGAGGTTTTGATTGTAACTTCAGGTGAATACATGTCACTTTATGCTGCAAACAATATTGTTCGTGGTGTTAAAAAGCTTAAAGGAAATCTGAGCGGTATTGTATGCAACTGCAGAAATGTTGATAACGAAGAGCAGATTGTTAATGACTTTGCAAAAAAGATAGGAACACATATAGTTGGTACAATTCATAGAAGTAATTTGATTCAGGATGCTGAATTAGATGCAAAAACTGTTGTAGAAAAATACCCTGAAAGTGATGAAGCACAAGAATACCGTAACCTTGCTTCAAGCATTATGGCTAATGAAAACATATCAACTCCCGAACCTATGAGTGATGAGGAATTCGAGGAATTTTTCAAATCATATCTTTAGTATGTACTATTCAACAAATTACATCTCACCGATTGGCGAGATGATGATTGCAAGTGACGGCGAGGCCATTTGCGGGGTCTGGTTTTACGGTCAGAAACACTTCAAATCATCCCTCAGTGGTGAAATTATAGAAGACAGTGATTTAGCAGTTTTTAGTGATGTTTTCAATTTTTTTGATGATTATTTTCAAGGTTTAAACCCTGAAATTACGTTTCCCCTCCGACCTCACGGCAGTGAATTTAGAAAGAAAGTCTGGAAGATTCTAACACAGATTCCATATGGCGAAACATTGACATATGGTGAGATTGCATCGATGATTTCGCCAACAATGTCCGCCCAGGCTGTCGGCGGTGCAGTCGGACACAATCCTATAGCTGTTCTCATTCCCTGCCACAGGGTTTTAGGTGCGAATCAAAAACTTACAGGTTATGCTGCAGGAATTGACAAAAAGATTGAACTTCTAAAAGTTGAAAATATACATTTTTTATGATTTCATTCAAAATCAAAATAGTTATTTATAGCGTTGTTTAAAATTATAATCATGAGTGAAATAAAATTTACAAATTATATACTATTTTTAATTTCTGCATTAATAATAGGATATCTGTTTTTCGCTTCAGGTGATGTGGCCCGATTTTTTGGCTGGCCTGATTACTATGATATAATCATGAAAATAGGTATAATAATTATCCTTTGTCTGTATGCAGTCAAACGTGGAGACTTGCGCTCACTTTTTAATGTTCACTTTCAATGGCATTATTTGCTTTTGATAATTATACCTGTAATATTTTCTATTGTCTTGCAGAATTGTCCTTTAGACTTTGAACCTTATCCTAGTTTTATACTGACTACAGTACTGGGCACTCTAACAACTGCAATCTGGGAAGAGCTGTTCTTTAGATATGTCGGCTGTTCCCTATTTGAAGAAAACGGCAAATTCAGATGGTACAATATAATATTTTTAGCCTTGGCATTCTCAATAGGCCATCTGTTCAACGGATTTGTCGACGGATGGTATGCAACTTCCTGCCAGATTGTGTTCACAGTAGGTTTGGGAGTATTTACTCTCGGATTATACATTCACTCAAAATCAATCATCGCACCGATTATTGCACATTTCTGTATCAACAGTGTTGCAGACTACTTTAACCTCTATGCAACTTCAGATGCAAGAGCAATGGCATATATCGGAAATTTGGCAGATCCTGTTCTGATTTTGGATGCAATAGTGCTTGTTATAATAGGATTTTATATTCTTAAAAAGAATAAACATATTATTTAATAATTGGTGATAAAATGTCAGAAAACGCACAAAGAATTGATGAGTTCATGAACGAAGCACAGGTATTTTTCCTGGCAACAGTAGACGGGGACAAACCTAAAAACAGACCTTTAGGTTTTCACCTGCTTAAAGACGGAAAACTCTATTTCGGTATAGGAAATCACAAGGATGTCTACAAACAGATGGAGAAAAATCCTTATGTTGAAATAGTTGCTCTTGTTGAAACAGATTTCCTAAGATATTACGGAAAAGCAGTATTTGAAGAGGACTACACTCTTGCAGATGCAATTGTTGCTGAAAATGAATTCCTTCAAAGTATCTACAATGATGAAACCGGTTTCAAGTTAGCTATTTTCCATCTTGAAGAAGCAACTGCTGAAATTAGAGATGTAACCGGTAAAATAAACGAATCTTATAATTTTTAGATATTTTTTAAAAAATATCTCTTTTTATTTTTTTAGAATAGTTATTATACTTTAAAATTCAAACAATAATTTATGAATTATAGTGACTATGCAGTTAAGTTATTTGACAGTGGGTATGTGTGTTCACAGGCTGTTTTTGCAACATTTTCAAAAGATTTGGGTCTTGATGAAGAGTATGCACTTAAAATAGGGGCCTGTTTTGGAAGTGGTATGCGTAAAGGTGAAGTATGTGGAGCATGTACCGGTGCATTAATGGCTTTGGGATTGAAGTTTGGTGATGACAAGCAAAAAAGCAATGATGCCTGTGTAAGATTTCTGGACGAATTTGCAGCAGAAAACGGATCATATATCTGCAATGATTTGCTCAACTGCGACATTACCACTCCTGAAGGAGTCAATTATGCTGTTGAAAATAATCTGTTTAAGGAATTCTGTCCAAAAATGGTGGATTCTGCAACAAAAATTGCTGAAAAGATTCTTTTTGAGGAATGATGCTTAAATCGCACATTTTTCATTTTTTTTTTTAACTATTGAATAATTTTTAACCGTCCTTTATATAAATGATATTTTTTCAGATAAATATGGGTCTATTTTAAAATTTAGAATACTTATTTAAATATTATACAATATATAATTTATATTACGCAAGGAGGTTTTTTCAATGAATCTTAAAAAAATGATGTTAATATTTTTCATTTTTTTGGCTCTGGCATTATGCATTGGTTCAGTTTCAGCTGAAAATTCAACCGTTGCCGGTGAACAAGACCAGATTCAGGAAAATGAAGTACATGGTGGAGTGACGCAAAACACAAATCAAAACGATACCAAGCCTGTTGCGGACACTCAGCCTGCTGTAGTAAAAAAACCAACTAGAAAAATAGATACTGATGCAGATGCAGATGATGTAGTTGTCGAATACAAGAAAAACAATTATTTGAAAGTAAAAGTAAAAAATGATGATACAGACAGACCAATTAAAAACCTCAAACTTAAAGTAAAGGTATTTACAAACTCTAAAAGTAAAACATACACTATTAAAACAGATTCTAAAGGAATCGCAAAGTTCAACACCAAGAATTTAAAACTGGGAGATCATAAAGTTGTCATTACTTCAGTTGATGACAAATACAAGGTTTATCAAAAAGCGAACATCTTCGTCGGCAAAAAATACACTGCAACCCTAAAACCTAATTCCAAATTGAAATTAAAAAACAAGGATGTTATAAGGGTTTACACAAGATATGATGAAGATGATAAGGAAATAAGGGTATCCTTTAAAGGTGTTGCCAAAAAATCCAATATTCTCAAAGCGGAATTCTACTTCAAAAACAAATACACTGGTAAAATAATCAAAAAAGTAGAATGCTCTGATTTTGATAATGGAAGATGGCAGTATCCTGATGAAGAATATTCATACAGATTCACACCTGTTAAAGTAAAAATCACATATGTGACAGTTTAAATAAGAAAATTAATTTTTTCTTATTTTTCTTTTTTTAGATTATTATGACAGATACTAAACAGAATAATTACACTGAATTTATTAAAAACAACAAAATCGTAAAATCGACTGTAAACGGATTATACCGCTTTTTAGTATTGTGGATTATAAAATACAATGATGAAATTCATGGCTACGGAATCATGAAGGAGCTGGACAAGTTTTTTGAACATCTGATTGATGAAGGGGTTATGAAAAAATCAAATCCAAGTAAAATCTATCCTATTTTAAAGCAGATGGAAGACGATGAACTGGTCACATTCAAATTAATAACTCTCAATGATAAATCCATCAAATTATATCAGATTACTGAAAAAGGCGAATTCTTTTTAAGCTATATTTTTAACAGGTTCATTCTCCATGAGAAAAACCCTCAGTGGAAGATTATTTATGATGATTTGATGGGCTGACAAAAATATTTTTTAACCTTTAAAAACTAACTTTAACTAATGAACACTCGAGTGGATGACGACAGGATATTTACAAAACCCTTCTTTCTTGTTTTTGGAGCTCTGCTGTGCACGGCTCTCGTAATGTATGTACTGATGTCTACAGTCACTGAATATGCAACATCAATGGGTTCAACAGCTACAATTGCAGGTCTGGTTTCCGGAATATACATTTTTGGAGGATTATGTTCTAGAATATACTCAGGAAACGCTCTGGAGCAGGTCGGATGGAAAAAAACTGCCCTGATATTTATGGGAATTCACTTTCTCTCATGCCTTTTGTATTTCATTGTCAGTGATGTAACTTTGCTTTTGATTGTCAGATTCATTCATGGAATCGGTTTTGGAGCATCAGCAAATGCTATAGTTACCATTGCTTCTGATGTACTTCCAAAAAAGCATTTTGGTGAAGCATTCGGATATTTCATGATGGGGACCACTTTGGCAGTTGGACTCGGGCCCTTTATCGGAGGATTTCTATATGATACTGGGGGATCTCAGGGATGCTTTTTAATTGCTGCGATTTTTTCAGCAATTGCTTTAATATGCATCTATTTTGTTGATGTTTCAGCACATGATCCTGCAAATGGCCCTAAAGTCAAAAATAAAAATGAATATTCAGGAATTGAAAAGGTATTTGAAATAGGTGCAATTCCGGTTTCACTTTTCACAGCACTTACAAGCCTTGGATATGTTTCAATCCTGTCATTTTACAGGCTGTATGCGGTTGAAGTAAACCTGACTTCAGTTTTTTCATGGTTTTTTATAATTTATTCAGTAGTTTTAATATTGTCAAGACCTATTGCAGGCAAGATTCAGGATAATGGCGGAGATATGATAATCTGTGTCGTTGGAATAATCGCACAGGCTGCAGGGCTCTTTTTGATTGCGGTTTACCCGTCAGCATTAGCGGTTATAGTTTGTGCAGTATGTGCCGCTTTGGGTTTTGGAACTCTCAATTCAGCATGCACTGCCATAGTTACAAGAAATGTCTCCCAAAACCGCAGGTCATATGCCGTTTCGACTTTTTTTATATTCTGTGATGCTACAATGGGTTTTGGACCGGCACTTTTAGGAATTTTTGCTGCCAACGGGTATGCGCCGGTGTATTTAATTTCTTCGATAATAACCATATTGGCCCTTCCGATTTGTTTATTTGCCTTAAAAAATAGTTTTAAAAAATAATTATACGTTTTCCAGTTATTTAATTTAATTTTATATTTTCTCGTATGAAATATTTTACATTGTTCATTTAACTTTTTTGAATATTTTTAAAAATTTCAACGGTTTATATTTTTATATATTCAGTTTTATATCTTTTTTTTAAATAATAGGTATGTTTAAATAATATTTGTAATATATATTATAATGTAACATATTTTTTTTTTAAAAAATATTGTTATATATACAAGGTGAAAAACATGAAAAAATATTTAATATTAGCTGCGGTCTTACTTGCAGTAGTCGGTTTGACTTTAGGTGCAGTAAGCGCAGAAGAATGGAGTTTTAATTTTGGTTCTTCAAGTTCATCCAATTCTGACGGTGGACAATATGAGTTTACCAATGGGGCTTTAAAATTACAGGATTTAACTTTTAAAATACCTGATGGATACAAAGAAAACGAATCTGCTAAAAAATTAGCTGAACCAGCTGTAGATCTTGAAAATGCTAAATATTCATTAGCTGCATTTGATAAAGATGGAAAACAAATTGTTGTAAAAGTTTTCTTCTCTGATGATGATAAATTCACATCTCTCAGCGGTACCAATGAAGGTGACGTTAACAAAACCGTTGCTGGTATTGATGGTGTATATAACAACCAAGCATTCTCTGATGGTTCTGTTGAATTCAAATTCCTTAAAGATGGAAAATTAGCGGATGTCATTGCACCGGATGATGCAACTTTAGAATCAATAATTAAATAAATAAATTATTAGTGTTCATAATTTTCATTATGACTCTAATCAACTTTTTTTTTTAAAATCAGTATGTTTTGTAGGAAACTGTTGCCTTATATGGGGTGTATCCGCTTATCAGATTTGTTCTGATGTGGCTGCCGCTTCCCTTGACTGTTTTTGTCTTGATTTTTTTGGAATCTTTATTGTTTTTGAAGTAAAATTTTACTTTAACAAGCTTTGTGTGGTGTGGAATCATATCTCCGTTGATGCCGCTTCCGATATACCATGAAGTAACTCCTGTTCCCTTATCGAATTGGGAATTTCCGGTGTATGTAACATATCCTGCTATTGCATCTCCATTTTTGAGTTTGGTAGCTTTCGGTCCCCATGATACTCCTGACGGAAAGTTGTTGATTTTAACGGTTACGGTTTTCACATTGCTGTTTGAAACTTTTTTTGCGATATTAATTGTCTTTAAAACATTGCTGTCGGAGGAATCCTGTGCATATACTCCGCCGACAATAGCTAAAGTGCCGATCAATATCAAAAGAATAATTATATTTCTCTTTTCAAAAATCATATAATCACCATTAATATAAATATTGTTTTTGGAGGTCTTTAAATTTTGCTTTTATATAACTTTTTTTCATATTTGGACTTATTTTTTAAAAATTTATTATAAAATATATTATTTTGGTGATTTTATTTTATTTTTATAATATTTTTGTTTATATTATAAATATTAGATTGAATATTTTAATAGGGGTTATATTTTTTTTTAAATTATTAGATAAATATATTAATCATTTTTTTTAAAACTAATTTACAAGTTGAGTATTATGAATAAAAAAATAAAGATTGTAATTGTTATTGTCATAGCATTGATTTTAGCTTATGGAATTTATTATTTCACTGAGTATCATCATGCTGAAAAAACTGCAACGGATTTATTAAACGGTACGGATAATGTTTCTGTTGAAAAGATAGATAAAGGATTGTCAGTGGACGGGCCTGGAAACGATACTGCACTGATTTTCTATCCTGGTGCAAAAAATGAATACATTGCCTATTTGCCTTTATTTGTGGAACTGGCGGAGAAAGGTGTGGACTGTTATCTGATTCAGATGCCGTTGAATTTTGCAGTTTTCGGTCAGGACAGTGCAGATTCAGTCATTAATTCAACAAATTACACTCACTATCTTCTGGCAGGCCATTCTCTTGGAGGAGTTTCAGCATCAGCTTATGCAACTCATTCCAATAATACTGATGGTGTTGTATTGCTGGCAGCATATCCTACAGAGGAAATCAACAAGCCTGTTCTGTCAATTTACGGATCTGATGATGGTATTTTAAATATGGAATCATACAAAAAGGCTTTGCCTTTGATGAGCAACATGACAGAGTATGTAATTCAGGGCGGAAATCATGCTCAGTTTGCTTATTACGGAGTTCAGGAAGGAGATAATCCTGCCAAGATTTCCCACCAGGACCAGCAGACTCAGACTGTAGATAAGATTTTAGAGTTCATTAATAATATCACAATGTCTTAATTATCAAAGCAATGATAATTAATTCATATACTTTTTTTAATTTCTTTTAGAATAATTAATTGATTTTTACTTTAACGCCCATCTTTTCGTTTTTAAATGTTATTTTCAATCGGCGATATATATCAAAGCCATTTCAAAATCATTTTCTATTTTGAGATTTTTATTGTTAAAGTAAATTGATATATTTTGAATTACAGAAATAAAATCATGAAAAAACTTGCAATTTTTGATTTTGATGGAACACTCTTTGATTCCATATGGGATGTAATATCCTGTTTTAACAGGGCATTGACCATTTACGGTTTTCCCACATTAACACGTGAGGAATATATCCCATGTTTGGGCGGAGACATAGATGATATTACATCCAGGGTTTTAGGTGAAAACAACACTCCTGAAAACCTCGAGAAAGTTAAAAAAACATATCTTGATTTTTACAATCCCTCCAAAAAGGAATTGACAGTTCCATTTGACAATGCTTTGGAGATACTTGAAAAATTACAGGAAAACGGAATTCTTCTGGCCATAAATTCGAACAGGCTTAACTATTCATTAAATGAATTTGTAGAAAAATATTTCTCAGATATTGATTTTGTTTTAATTGAAGGTCAGGATTCTTCAAATCCGTCAAAACCGGATCCTTACGGCGTAAATCGGATAATCAAAAAAGTCGGCATCAATAAGGATGATGCATTATATATCGGTGATTCCACAACCGATATAAAAACAGCTCAAAATGCGGGAATCGATTGCATTGTCGTAAAATGGGGTTATGGAAATCAAAATGACTTTGAAAATGAGAATATTTTGGGATGCATCGATGAGATGTCCCAAATTTTAGACTATTTCGGATTAAGTGAATAGTTATAATTCACTTTCCGGCTAACGCTTCTTAATCATGCAGTTCCTCTTTGGGGTCATGGGGATGTTTTAATCTAATATTGTTGATTTGTGCAACATTATATCATTAACTATTTTTAATCTTAACGTTAAACAATTAATTATGTTATTCGTACAGTATCCAAAATGTTCAACATGCAGAAAAGCAAAAAACTGGCTGGATGAACACAATATAGAATATGAATCAAGACACATAATTGAAGACAATCCGACTGCAGAAGAGATTGAAAAATGGTGGAGGGCATCTGATTTACCTTTAAAAAGATTTTTCAATACAAGCGGAATGAAATACCGTGAGCTGAAACTTAAGGACAAGCTTCCTGACATGTCTGAAAAAGAACAGTTTGAACTGCTTGCAACCGATGGAATGCTTGTCAAAAGACCTATTGTTGTGGCTGATGACTGTATTCTTGTCGGATTCAAGGTCAAGGAATGGGAAGAGAAACTGTTATAGTTTCGCTTTTAACATAAATTTTTTTAAACAAAATTATAAAATATTAATATATAATTGATTTTGTGATATTATGAAAAGAAAAGATGTTGTACTGTTCATGATTGTTGGAACCGGAATAAATTCAGGTTCTGAAGTTGATGGAGTAAAACTGCTTGCACAAAAACTCTACTCCACAATAACTAAGATTTATCCGAATAAGGTATTGTTTTTCGCATCTGAAGAGTCCAAAAATACCATTCCATACATTGAAGATCTGTTCAGGAATGACAATGATGAGTTTATCCCTGATGAAGATTATGAAATTGTTCCTATTGAATCCATTGATGATTTCAATGCATGTTTTGAAGCATTTGAATCTAAAATCTGGCAGCTGGATAATGATGTAACCAAGGAATATCAAATAATTATGGACTATACCTCCGGAACCAAGACAATGTCAGCGGCAATGGCCTGCTGCGGAATGTTTTACAAAAAAGATCTGATTTCTGTTGGAGGAGACAGGTCAAGAGGCGAAGTGTCCAGCGGAACAGAAATAATAAACTATCAGAATCTCTACAAGATTTATGACAGGCTTTCAATAATGAGAATAAGGCGTTATTTCAATTCCCATAACTTCATGGAATGCATTAATCTTTTGGAAAATATTGTTGATTTCAGTTTCCACAAGGAATCATTCCTCAATATCTGCAAATCATATTACAGATGGGACAATATGGACTTTGAAAACGCATATGCATATCTTAAAAAAGCGGACATTACCAATGTGGAATTTATAGAAATCAGAGAAAAGCTTAAAAAGAATATCAATGCGCTGGGAATCATGGTCAATTCCAAATCTGAAAACCTGAAAAACTGCTACATTCTTGCAAGTCTGATAAACAATTCCATGAGAAAAGCGGATGAATACAAATATGACGATGCAATAGCACGTTTATACAGGTCATTTGAACTGATTGCACAGATAAGGCTGGCCAAATTCAATATCAAAAGCTCAGACGTTGACGTTTCTGTGCTTGAAAATAAGAATGTCTCACCTGAGTTTATAGAATTTCTTGAAAAGAACATGGAAGACGGAAAAATCCGTATAGGTTTAAGTGCTGATTTTCTGCTTTTAAATGAACTTGGAGACAAACTGGGCAAGTACTATGTTCAAAATGAATCCAAAATAAAAAACCTGACCAAAAAGAGAAACAATTCCATTCTGGCCCATGGTCTTGAATCACAGTCAAAAGAAGACTTTGAACAGTTTTTGGAAGTTGTTACAACTTTGGCACGTAAACTGGATAAGGATATGGACAGATTCATGAATGAAACCAAATTCGCCAAGTTCGATTTGAGATTTGAAATTTAAACTCATGAGCATTTTTCCTTGTGGGTTTAAAAATACTATTTTTTTCATTTTTTAAGGATTAACTTTAAAAAACAAGACAATCATAGTTATAATTGTATAAAATATTTTAGGGGACAAAATATTGTTAGATATAAAATTATTCAGAGAAAATCCGGAAATAATCATAGACTCTGAAAAGAAAAGATTTAGAGATACTGAAAACGTAGAAAAGGTAATTGAATACGACACCTTATGGAGAGAAGGTGAAAGAAAACTCAACTCTTTAAGATCAGAAAAAAATAAATTATCCAAATCATTCAAAAAAGCTAAAGAAGAAGGCAATTTTGAAGAAGTAGTCAAAAGATCCAAAGAAGTTGCCGCAGAAATCAAGGATTTGACTGCAAAAAACGCTGATTACTTAAAACTCAGAGACGACTACAGATATAAAGTCGGAAACATCATTGACGATGATGTTCCTATTTCAGACACTGAAGACGATAACGTAGTGGTAAGAACCTACGGTGAAATTCCAGAATACGATTTTGAGCTTTTAAACCATGTGGATTTAATCAACAAGATTGACGGAGCTGATCTGGAAACCGCAGCAAGCATCGCAGGAGCACGTTTCTACTATCTTAAAAGAGATATCCTGCATTTAAACCTGGCATTGATTCAGTTTGCTTTATCTGAACTTGAAGGTGAAGGATATATTCCTATGCAGACACCGTTCTTTGTAAAAGGTGAAGTTGCAGCTGAAACATCAGAACTTGGTGAGTTTGAAGAAACATTGTACAAAGTTGAAAATGAGGATATGTATCTTATTGCAACTGCTGAACAGACCCTGGCGGCTCTTCACAGAAACGAAATCATTTCACCTGATGAACTGCCTTTAAGATACTGTGCACTGTCAACCTGCTTTAGAAAAGAAGCAGGATCACATGGAAAAGACACATTAGGAATTTTCAGGGTTCACCAGTTCGAAAAAATCGAACAGTTCATATACTCTGCACCTGAAGACTCAAGAAACCAGCATGACCATCTTATGGAAGTTACTGAAAGAATCTATCAGAAATTAGGTCTTCCATATCAGATAATAGCTATCGTATCATCAGCATTAAACGATAATGCAGCTATAAAATACGATTTGGAAGCATGGTTCCCAGGTTCCGGTGCATTCAGGGAACTCGTTTCATGTACCAACTGTAAAGACTACCAGGCACGTAAAACAAAAACACGTGTTGGAAGAGCAGGTTCCGGAGATGCGCAAACATTGCATACTCTTAACAGTACAGCTATTGCAACAGAAAGGACAATGTGCTGTATTCTGGAAAACTATCAGCAGCCTGACGGCAGTGTTAAAGTTCCTGAAGTGTTAGTCCCTTACATGAACGGAAAAACTGTCATTGAAGCTAAAAAAGAATAAATTTAAACGGGGATGTAATATCTCCACAATATTTTTTTTAAATTTGATTAAGCCGGAATATTGATGTATGCTCGGTTATATCCTAAAATTGGACTGTATTCTGCATTGCCGTTTATTGCACCTAATTGCTCGTTGTTTTCGTCAGTAATTGGATTTACTAATTTTCCTTCATAAGTTAAGGTAATGGTTATCACATTTTCGAGGTATGTGACGGTAACATCGACACTGTCAATTTCTTCATCTTTTAAGATATTATCACTAATTTTTTCAAGGGTTTCAAGGGTCTTCGGTGTTTTTTCCTTGAGCAACTTTTCTATTTCCGTTATGAATTTCATTTTTTCTTCGTTGAAGTAATCTTCAGGGTCTTCTTGCCCTCGGATATATGTCCATGAAGCGGTATTTTTTTCTTTAAGTAGAAGAATTGAATTGATTCTATCTTCATTATTTTTGCGATAAATCCATGCAAATGATGCATATAATACTAAAGGCACAACATCAGCCAATACAAGTGCATACCAGATTCCCACACCTCCAAACATTGATGTTAATATGTATCCTCCTGCAAATGCCATTATGAATTCCTCTAATAGGTTCATTACTGATGCAAGCCTGTTTTGTTCTATTGCCTGGGCATAGTTTGAAAGCAGCAGTGATAAACTTCTTCCGATAATGCCGACAGAGGTGATACGAAGTGCCGAACAGATTACCTCAAGTTCTGAGGGATCATCAATGGTAAAAATAAATACAAAAATTTCCGGATACACTGCAAAAAGAATGCTTATTGGTATTGAAATAATGAGAACCTGCTTTAGGGACTTTTTAATAATGTATGAAACTGCTTCATAATCCTTTTCTTTATAAAATACAGTAACGATTGGGCTCATGACCTTTGCAATTGCTGATAAAAACATATACACCACGGTTTCACTGTTGTCATAGACAAGATACGCCATTAAACCTGCGGTGCCTAAAAATTCTGAACAAAGAACTGTGTAAAAAAGGACTTTAACAGTTATGAAAATTCTAGAAATCATTTCCGGTGTGTTCATTATGAACTCGTAAACGGTTTTATATATTTCTTTTATTTTAATTTTGTGGACCCAGTAGAATGAACGGTCTTCCTCGCGGAAATATTTTGATATATAAACTGCTCCAAGACCATAACCTATTACGCTGCCCAGTGATGAGCCTTCAACACCCAAATTAAAGACTCCCATTAAAATAAGGCTTGTAACTAGGTTTGATATATTTGCAATCAGCAATGCTATGAAAGGCAATTTAGGATAACCGTCTGAACGCACGAAGTAACCTAATGTCAGTATATAACAGTTAAAAGGGAAATAAAAGACAAGAATGTTGAAATACACTAAAAATACTATATAAATAGTTTGTGCGGGACCATAAAGGGCCATGATTAACTCGTCTCCCAGAATTAGACTGACTATTATATAAATGATATTTGCTATCATCACGCCCCTAATTGAAGCGCTAAAGTAATAGTTTGCCTTTTCATCATCCTGATCTGATTTTGCCCTGAGTGCCAATAAGCTCCCACCTACACCAAATAGAGTGTATAAAACAGTTGAAAAGTAGATGAAAGGGCTGGCCAGATTTATTGCAGCAAGCAATGTTGAATCTGGTATGAAGAAACCTATGAGTGCAACATCTACGATGAAACATATCTTGTCCGAAAGCAGCATCAATAATGTTGGAAGCAACAGTTCTCTGTATTTATGCTTTAAAAAATCAAAATTTCTGGTTAACATTTTTCACTCAGGTATTATTTTATGTATAATTAATATATTTGTTGATATTTTATTTAAAATATTATTTTTTCATGTTAATTTTGTGGTGGTTTGTCTAAAAATTCGGGAATGCCTTGACTTCTGCAAGTCGAGGATGTATCGAAAAGTTGGCTATACTTTTGTTAATTGTCTATTTAATTAGTTATTTTTTAAAATAGCTTGTTAAATAATGTATTTAGATGTAATTATATTGAAAAATAAGCGTTATGTGATACTTTTTTAAAAAAACAGTAAATTTAAAAATTAAAATTTAATTGCGGACAGTCAGAATATGTAAAAAAAGTTTATTTAAAAAATAAACTTTTTTTTAATTGTCTACTCTGGTTTTGGTATGTATGGTATTATTGCTTCAGCAAGTTTGCTTACTGGCATAGTCTGTATCCATACTCTTCCAGGACCGGTCATTTTTGCAAAAAACAGTCCTTCTCCACCAAACATCATGTTTTTAACACCTTTTACCCTTTGAATATCAAAGTCCACAGTTTCATCGAGTGCGGCAACATGTCCGTTGTCGACAAGAAGTGTTTCACCAGGTGCTAATGTCTTTTCAATAACATCTCCGTCAATTTCTAAAAATACCATTCCCTTTCCGGAGAATTTTTGAAGAATAAATCCTTCACCTCCGAATAGACCTGCTCCGAGTTTCTTTTTGAAGTACATGTCAATCTCAACACTGTCTTCGGTTGCCAAAAATGAGCTTTTCTGACCGATTATTGACTGTGATCCGTCTAGTCTTATAGGAATAATTTTTCCAGGGAAGTATGACGCAAATCCTACTTCTTCACCATCTCTTTGTGCTGTAAAAAAGTTCATGAAAAGTGTATCTCCGGCCAATGCTCTTCCAAGACCTTTCAGAAGCCCTCCTCCTGTGTTGGTATCCATTTTGATTCCGGGAGTCATGTAAGCCATTGAACCACTGTCATCCTTCATTCTTTCTCCTTTTTTCAATTTGCATTTAACAAGTGGAAATGCTCCACCTATAATTTCGTATTCCATTTAATTCACCTAATTAACTTTTTATTACTTTATAGTTATAATGATATTGATTTGTTTAATTGTTATTAAAAATTTTTTACATTTTTAAATACTTTTTAATTCATCATGTTGTTTAAGTTATTTTTTTAAATAATTATTTTTAAGGGAGTAATTTATTTTTTACTCATTAATATTTAGTTTAAATGCAGGCACTTACACTGCAGTTGCAAAATCCGAAAAAACAGACTTGTATTTGGCCAGTGAAGTTAATAAAATATTCACAGTCAATAAAGTATCAGAACCTATTGGTCCTTCATTGACAGTTGGTGCAGATGACATTAAATTTGGAGAAGATGCAGTTTTAGTCATTAAAACAAATTAATTAATGACTTCCAACAAAATATGTATTAGTAATCATGAGGTGTTGACATATTTGCTATTCAAGGCACTTATAGGTCATGTCTGTGATGATTTAATCTGAGGATTATCAATAAGGGTTTGATGAGTGATAATATAAGTGATGAGGTCTTTGAGGATAATCATTACCGATTGATAAGACAAGTAAATAAGACCTTGGGTCTTTAAGACTATCAATTCGATTAGAATAATATATATCTGTCAAAAATAAATATTTAATCAGGTGTTATTTTGAAGACTATAGTGATTAATGCAAGTCCGAGACGAAAGTGGAGCACTGCTGAAATTATGAAAGAGGCTGCAAAAGGGGCACAATCTGCTGGTGCTGAAGTGGAATACATTGATTTGTATAAACTCGATTTACATGGATGCATGAGCTGTCTTATATGTAAAAAAGCAGACAAGGAACCCTGCAAGTGTTACTGGAAGGACGACCTGTCTCCGTTAATCGAAAGGATACTTGATGCCGATGCACTGCTTATAGGCTCTCCGATATACTTCGGCGAACCGACAAGCCATTACAGGGCACTGCTTGAAAGACTGATATTCTGCATACTGTCCTATGACGGTTTCGGTTCATATTTTGAGGGCAAAGTCAATGTGGGACTCTTTTTCACAATGAATGCTCCGAAGGAGTATTATGAAAAGTTCATGGTCAACTATATTGAATCATCAAGCCATGTATTCAACATGCTTAACGGTGAAGTTAAGATTTATCCTGTACTTGATACATTGCAGGTCAGGGATTATTCAAAATACAGAATGGCCGCATTTGATGAGGAACACAAAAAAGAATATAGAAAAGCCCATTTTCCAACTGATTTGGAAAATGCATTTAAAATAGGTGCTGAGCTAAGTAGGGAATAATATGAAAACAATAATAATCAATGCAAGTCCCAGAAAGAAATGGAATACTGCAGAAGTTCTGGATGCAGCAAGAAAAGGTGCCGAATCAGTAGGTGCTGAAACAGAATATGTCAATTTATATGATTTGGTTTTTAAGGGATGCAGGAGCTGTTTAATCTGTAAAAGAAAAGATAAAACCAAAGGAAAATGTTACTGGAGAGATGACCTTACACCACTTCTTGAAAAAATATATGAAGCTGATGCTTTAATCATAGGCTCACCGATTTACTTTGGCCAGCCCACAAGCGAATTCAGGGCTCTTCTTGAAAGGCTGATCTTCTGTATCATGTCATATGACGACGGGTCAAGCTATTTTACGGGCAGGGTCAATGTAGGAATATTCTACACTATGAATGCACCGCTGGAATTCTATGAAGAGTCCATGAAAGACTCTCTTTCAAGCAATGAGTTTCTCTTCAAATACCTTAACGGTGAAGTAATTTCATATCCTGTCTGCGACACACTTCAGGTGCACAAATATTCAGAATACAATATGGCAGGCTTTTCACAGGAAGTAAAAGAAAAACAGCTGATTTTACAGTTTCCAAATGATTTGGAAAAGGCATTTGAAATTGCAGCCGAACTAAGCAAGGGGAAATAAATGAAAACTATTGTAATTAATGCAGGTCCAAAAAGGAAAGGACCTACAGCAAAAATAATGAAATCCGCCGCTGAAGGTGCAGAATCAGTGGGTGCTGATGTGGAATATGTTGATTTGTATAAATTGGATTTGCATGGATGTATGGAATGTATGATATGCAAACGGGAAGGAAAGTCAGGTAAATGCTACTGGAAAGATGAGACATCACCTTTAATTGAAAGGATTCTGGCGAGTGATTGCCTTTTAATTGGTGTTCCCATATTTTTTACAGACCCCACCAGCCATTTCAGGGCTTTGATGGAGAGACTTATATTCTGCGTAGTTGACTATGATGTCGGAATTGCTTTTAATGGAAAAATCAATGTAGGAATCTTTTATTCAATTAATTATTCTGAAAACTATTATGAAAAGCAGGTCCGTTCACATCTTAAGATATCTGAAGATTTGTTTAAACTCTTCAATGGTGAAGTTGAATCCAATTATATTTCACACATTTCTGTAAGAGAATATAATCTTGCTGAATCTGGTGATGAAAGCATTAAAGCAAAAGAAGAAGAATTTGCAGCTGATTTAAAAAATGCTTTTGAAATTGGAGCTAAATTAAGCAGGTAATATTTAAAGCTTTTTGAAGTGTGCATCTGTGCTTTTTTGCACTTCAAAAAATCATATAAAAATTAAAAAACCAAGTAGTATTAGGATTTAATAATCCCGGCTTGGTTAACGATAAAGTTTAAATGGTAATGGTTAGTATTTCGGTTGAATTGTATCTCTTTTTTTTGTATTGTTAACCGGGTCTTAATCTGACATAGTGAACAATATTCCTTCAATAATCAGAATAATGCCGATTATTATTGCAAGATATACTGGCTGGTTACTTGCAAATGTTCCAAGAGCAATAGCCAGAATACCCATTAAAATGGATAATATTGAAGAAAAGGCAGATGCTCTGTGATATCCGGAAATTAATGCACTTATTCCGCATACAATCATAATTATTCCAACAATATAGAACTGTATGCCGATTAAGAATGATAATGCATTAATGTAGAATATGAACAGGAATCCAAAGATTACCGCAATTATTCCAATAATCATAATAATAGTTGAAAAAATGCCTGCATTGGATGACCTCATATTCCATCCCATGAATACTGTAGTTATTCCATAGAATAGTAAACTTAAACCTACAATTATGGATACGAGTTCACTGGAAAACATCGGGAAAATAATGAAAATCAAACCTAAAATAATTGAAAACAATCCGAAATATCTGTTAACACTCATCTATTTCACCTCCATTAACTTAAGCTAATTTTTATATATGATAAGATATTATTTAAAAATATGTCTGATTTTGAACAAATAATTAATACAAGAAGAAGCATTCGTGAATATGCTAAAAAGGATGTCAGCGATGAAGATATATTAAAAATCATCAGGGCAGGAATGCAGGCACCAGGTTCAAGGCTTGGAGCTGAACCATGGGAGTTTGTAGTAGTCAAAAACAAGGAAACACTGGCTAAACTTGGTGAAATCAAACCGAGAGTTACAAATGCTCCTGTTGCAATTGTATTGGTGGCAAACATTGAAAGAGCATTCTATAAAACTGTCTGGCAACAGGATATGGGTGCGGCTGCAGAAAATATGCTTCTTGAAGCAGTCAATCTTGGATTAGGTGGTCTGTGGAATGGAGTAGCACCTGAAGAGGAAAGAATGGAAAAAATAGGTAAAATCATTGGAATAGATGATATAACCGAAACCAAACCTTATTGTATCATTACAATCGGTTATCCTGCCGAAGGCTGGGAAAACAAATTCATGGACAAGTTTGATGAAGAAAGGATTCACTATGAAAAATACTAGCTATGATTTTACAAATCTTATTGACAGGCATAATACCAGCTGTGTGAAATGGGACTTTTTTGATGATGATTTGCCTATGTGGGTGGCTGATATGGACTTCAGGGTTGCTCCGGCAATTCAAAAAGCAATCCAAAAAAGAGCCGCACATCCCGTATACGGATACACTATAGTTCCCGATGAACTGTTTGAAGCATACATTAACTGGTGGGATTGCCGTTATGAATTTAAAATGTCAAAAGAAGACATGATCTATTCAATCGGCGTAATGCCGTCAATAGCTTCAATGATTAGATGTTTAACTGATGTCGGTGATGAAATATTGATTCAGTCACCTGTTTATCATGTATTTTTCTATTTTATCCAAGACAATAACCGCAAGGTCCTGGAAAATGAGCTTATATATGAAAATGGCGCATACAGAATTGATTTTGATGATCTTGATGAAAAATTATCCCGCGTTAAGATGATGATACTCTGCAATCCTCAAAATCCTGTGGGTAAAATCTGGTCAAAAGATGATCTGGCAAGAATTGGTGAGCTGTGCAAAAAACATGATGTAATTTTAATATCTGATGAAATTCACTGTGACTTGACTGATCCAGGTGTTAAATACAATCCCTTTGAAACATCATCTGATTATGATAAGGTCATTACATGTCTGTCACCTTCAAAATCATTTAACATAGCAGGATTTCAAAGCTCTGTTGTTCATACAAAAAACACAGAACTTCTTGAAAAAATCAGAACCCAGATGCATGTGGATAATTCAGACGCATGCAATGTCTTTGCAGCAACTGCCGTAATTGCAGCATATAATCACTCAGAAGACTGGCTGGAAGAGCTTAAAGAAGTTTTATATGAAAACAGATGTACTGTTGATAATTTTTTAAAAGAAGAACTGCCGATTGTTAAACTGGTTCCGGGTGATGCGACCTATCTTTTGTGGCTTGACTGTTCGGCACTGAACGTCCACTCAAAGATTTTAGGGGAATTTTTAAGAACAAATCAGGGACTCTTTCTCTCTCCTGGCCATGAATTTGGTGAAATCGGCAAGGACTTTATGAGAATGAATATTGCATGTCCCAACGAATTGCTGATGGATGGTTTAAGACGCCTGAAAGCAGGTGTTATTACATTAAAAAATTTTAATAATGGTTTGTAGAAACAAATCATTTTTTCTTATTTTTACTATTTTTATATTATAATCTCAATATTGGCTTCATACTGTTATTTGGGGATTATTTAAGCTTAAAACTATATATATGATGTAAATCTTTATATATTATAAAAAATGTATTATTAATCAAGAGGTAAAACCTCCACAATTAGATGATAATCTAATTGGCCAAATTTAATGGTAGATAATCAATATCGTGTGTTAAATTGCAGGATTCTATTCTGCAATTGATATTGATTTTGAATTGTATCAAACTTTTTTTTTAAATTAGTATTTTTGTATTCACTTTATTTGCTAATGTTTTAGAGATTTTTAAATAGGATAAATATATTTAATTGTAATAGAAAAAATAATTGTTATTTTGAAGAAAATGAATATTGCATGTCCTCAGGAATTGCTGATGGATGGTTTAAGACGCCTGAAAGCAGGTGTTATAACATTAAAAAATTTTAATAATGGTTTGTAGAAATCAAACCATTATTCAGTTATTGTTATTGAACTTTTATAGGTTGCCTTGTTAATTTTGGAAGTTGCAGCAGTAGTAATGTCAACATTGTGGATTCCAGTCTTTAATCCCTCGGTTGAAATTGTGGCCTGACCGTTCTTGTTTGTTTTGACTGTAAAAGTTTTGGATGTCTTGCCGCTCCAGACTTTAATTGTAGCTTTAACGCCGCTTAAAACTTTTTTTGTTTCTTTATTTTTGACTGTGATTTTGAAAGTGGTTGTGTTGTTGAGAGATGCTGTTATTTTAGGAGCTGAAATGCTCAGTTTTACTTTTGTAATTTTAATGGAGCTTGCTTTTTCATAGCCGACCATATATTTATTAGCATTGTTGATGAGCACTTTATGACTGCCCAGTGATAATTTGGAGGTGTCATATTTTGCAATACCTTTTGAATTGGTTTTAACACTGACTGTTTTATATTTTTTACCTGTAAATACTTTTAATTTGAGTTTAATGCTGCTCATTGCATTTTTTGTAAACATGTTTGTAACTTTAACGGTGAAATATTTGCCTGATGCAGTGCTGGTGGTTAATTTTGAAGGAGTAAATGTAAGATAGGTTTTAGCTATTTGGAAATTGTTTAATTTAACTGAATTCGGGGTAAGGTATTTTGACTGGGTTTTTGCAGTCAGGCTGTATTTTCCCGGATTGAAAGGAACATTGTATGTGACAGTTCCTTTTGAATTTGTTGTCAGTGTAACTTTTTTACTGTTTGAAAATTTAACGCTGATTTTTTCGTTTGCAATTCCTTTTCCGTTAGCCAGATTTGTCAGCTCAAAGGTAAGCCTGGTGTCCTTGTAATATGCTCCGGTCTGTTTTAATTTGAGATATGTGCTTATTCCGGATATTCCCATTGAAAAGTTTGGTGTGGTCAAATCGAAAGTTTCACCTAAAAATTCCGCTTTGATGAAATATGTTCCAGGTAATCTGTTGAAATTGACTTCAAATTTTCCGTTATCGTCGGTTTTAAATTCTTTCCAGAAATTATTGTTTACATATATTCCCACATTCTCATTTGCGATACCCTTATTTTCACTTAAATTGGTCAGGGATACTTTAAGCTTAATTTCTCCGTAATAGTTGCCTGTCTGTGAAATTTCAAGGGATGTGTTATGAGATGAGGTTTTTGCATAACCTCCAGAAAGCTTTTCATCTTCACTAACTGCAATAACATCACTGTCTTCATCTGATGAAGCCATAAGTGAATCATCTGCTGCAGTATCATTCAAATCAGCCGCGCTGGCTGCAGATATTGATAAAAACAGTATTGTTAAAGATAATAATATTAATGTAAATTTTTTATTACTCATAAGGTAATTTTTCTAAATTATTCTATTAATATCTGTCTATGAAATCCTGAATCAGCCAGTCTGAAATGCTGATGTCTGAATCATATCTGATAATTTCGTCCTTTTTAAACCATTTCGCCTTGAGGATTTCATCGCCGTCAACTTTGATATCTCCTGAGTCATACTCGGCAGTGAATGCCAGCATCAGGGAATTCGGAAACGGCCAGGACTGGCTTTTTTGATATTTCAGGTTTTTGATTTTAATGCCTACTTCTTCAAGAACCTCTCTGTGAACCGCTTCTTCAATTGACTCTCCAGGTTCCACAAAACCTGCAATAAGTGCATATCTGATGTTGTCATGGTAGCTGTGTTTGGCCATAAGCAATTCATCCCCATTTCTGATAGCTACAATAATTGCAGGAGCGATGCGCGGATAGTGCACTTGTCCGCAGGAAGGGCATTTTAACATCATGTCCTTTTCATCTAATTGAGTTTCAACTCCGCATCTTCCGCAAAATCTGTGTAGGAGGTACCAATCTCTGACCAGAACAGCTTTTCCACCGATATGGTAGAGGTCATGGTCAAATTCATAGACTTCCTGAAGAGGATAGAATTCATCTTCGCTTTTGGCACTGACAACAAATGCTTTTTTGCCTTTGTATATGCCGATATATAAGCAAAAGTCAACGTTAAAGTTATCCAAGGTTTTTGGCAATTCTTTATTTTCGGTTAAATAGAGTTCTCTGTTTTCATTAAAAATAAATAGGTAATCGTCATCTGCTGGTGTAATTTCGTCACTGAACTCAATCTGGTAGTTTTCATAGAGGGATTTTTCTATCATGGTTAATGATTTATATTGAAAATTAATAAATTGATTGATTGGGAGGTGATGGCGTGGGGTAATCTGGTAAATTTTTTGTGAAATTTAACTATGAAAAGTAATCTAAACTCCATTCATTGAGTTTTTAACCTCTCCTTTAAAAAGTTACAAAGTTCGTTGAAATTCAATCCGTTACTTTAGCTAAGCCAAAGCAATTTCAAAAATCCGATGACGGTTTTTGAAAAAAGATAAAAAACCCAGATTAAGTTCGCCATAGGCTAACACCTCTTTTTTAATGAATTTTTTCTCATTTAATATTTTAATCGTATATAATTCAAAATCAAAGCGTTTATATAATATTAAAAAAATATATTTAATTACACATATCATGTGTTTTTAATGAATATTTTTTTGTTTTCATTTATTCGTAATAAATTGTAAAATGAGATGGTTTTTCCATCTCTTTTCAAAATCCTTTTTTTTCTAAATTTTTAAATAGATTAAAATATATAATAATTATTTACAGAAAAATTAAATTGGTGATATAAAATGGTATCAGAAAAAATGGAAAAAGCATTAAACGGACAATTAAACGCTGAAGTTTACTCAGGATATTTATACTTATCTATGGCTGCTTACTTTGAAGATGAAGACTTAGCAGGATTTGCTAACTGGATGAGAGTTCAGGCTGCAGAAGAATTAGAACACGGAATGAAATTCTATGACTACATCATCAGAAGAGGAGCTTCCGTAACCTTAACAGCAATTGACGGACCTCAAACCGAATGGGACTCTCCTCTCGCTGCATTCGAACATGTTTTAGAACATGAAAAAATGGTATCCGGTCTTATCAACGATTTAGTTGACTTAGCTATTGAAGAAAAAGACCACGCAACCAACAACTTCCTCCAATGGTTCGTAGAAGAACAGGTTGAAGAAGAAGAAAACGCAATGGAATTGCTCGCTAAAGTTAAATTTGCAAACGGCGACAACAGATTAATGTATGAATTAAACAAAGAATTAGGTGAAAGATCACCTTCCGAAGACTAGATTTAATCTAGTCTAACTTACTTTTTTTTGATAATATGAATTATCCTGACGGTCCAACAGATAAGGCTCAGGTTGATTCTTGCCAGTACGACTCTGTATTATTGGGTGAAAACGATTTGGGAAGCGTGCATCTCCACGGTCCTTTTGGTGATGAAAATTCAGATATAAAAATAGCCTATCTCATAGGCATGCATCCTCTTGAAAGCAAATCCCACAGGGCGCTTTTTGAAAAGCTTATCTCTAAAACTGATTTGAATTACTGCTACTATCTCTACAATATCAATGTTAAAGATAAAACTACTGACAGCGAAGGCAGGGATGAAGGCCAGCTTCTTGCCCAGGAATTCGTAAAGGATGACATTATAGAAAAAAATTACAGTCTCTTTTTGGATATCCACTCAAACCGTGGTTCAGTGGGTCCCGGCAAGTATGAAATAACCAATTTTGTCTTTGCACCTGGATTTGACGATAAATCATCAGTTTATATGGATATTATAATTGATTCAATTGATGAGATAATTTATTATGCACCTGATTTTCGCTCAAGTCCAAAATACATAACAGAACCCACAGCCGAAGCAGGAATTGCCACACTTGTCTATGAATGCTATTCATATGAGCCGATGGAAGTAACTTTAAGTCTGGCCGGAAAATTAATCAATATTGTTGATAATCTATCGTTTTAACATATATATACTATTAAAAATAGATATTTAAAAGAAACTTATAATATTGGAAGTGAAAAAATGATTATCAGAGCACCTTCAAGAATACATATGTCCCTTATAGACTTGAACGGGTCATATAGGAGAGTCGACGGTGGAATTGGTCTTGCATTGCAGGATCCACAATTTGTTTTGGAAGTTGAGCAGATTGAAAGCGGAATTGAACTTGAATTTGCTGAAACTGTAACAGACCAGGAAGCTATTGAAGAATGCAGGGAAAAAATCCCTGATGCCGCAAAAAGAACTATTGAACATTTTGATATTGACGCAGGCTTTAAATTTACTGTACATAATACATATCCTCCACATTCCGGTTTTGGAAGCGGAACACAGATTGCTGTTTCAACAGCTCACCTGATAACAGAAACCATGGGCATTGAAATAGAAAGCCGTGAATTAAGCAGTATTGTTGGAAGAGGAGGAACCTCCGGAATCGGAACATACACTCACGATTTAGGCGGATTTATTTTAGACGGCGGACACAGCAAAGAAGAAAAACCTTTATTCCTGCCGTCCGGTGCATCACAGGCAAAACCTGCAACACTGATTGCCAGGTATGATTTTCCTGAAGAATGGGATATTCTAATTGCTATTCCTCACATAGAAAAACATGTGGAAGGAGATGATGAAGTTGATGTATTCCAGACATATTGTCCAATCCCTAAAGAGGAAGTTGAACAGGTATCTCACCTGATTTTAATGAACCTTGTTCCATTTATGCTTGAAAAGGACATTAAAAACTTCGGTTGGGCTGTAAGCGAGCTTCAAAAAGTAGGATTCAACAAGCTTGAACACTCATTGGATGACAGCTACCTGCCTACAATGAAAGCTATTGAAGATGCCGGAGCTTATGGTGTTGGAATCAGTTCATTCGGACCGGTTTTATATACAGTATTTGACGAATCAAATGCAGATATTGTAGAAAAAACTAAAGAGATTATTGGTGATAAAGGAACTGTATTTGTCACAAAAGCTCAAAACCATGGATTCACTATTGAAAAATAGTGTCCAATTTTCTTTTTTTTAAGGTCATCTACGACCTATTACTTTAACATCATCAAATGCATCATAATCTGATACATAAATCATGCAGACTTCATCCTTGATGCCGAATATGAAAGAATAGCTCTTTTCATCGTATTTTTGATAGTATCCGTCATATCCGAACATTTTTGTCGGTGTTCCTCCAAGTGTGGATGCCACTTCCCTGCTGTTGATTCCGTTTCCGGGTGTTCTTGTAACTCCGATTTCAATGTAATGCTTGTCGTTGCTCCATCCCATTGCACTTGATTTCACATTTCCGTCATAGCTGATTTCAGTTCTTGAGGGATCGTTTTTGTAGTCCATAGGGATTTCAAACTGGACATTGTCTACAGTTACAATTTGTGTTTGTGGTGTTAAAAGCATTGATGTTGACGCTGCGACAATTATAATTACAACGGCCGCAAGTATCAAAGCTGCAATAATTTTTGAATAATTCCTTTTTTCTTGGGGCACTTCGAAGCCGCAATTCTTGCAGAATTTGGCGTTTTCATTTAGTTTAGCACCACATTTTTCACAATGTCTGTCCATGATATACTATTTGGTTGGATGGTTAATATTCTTTTGTAAAAATAGATATTGTTAAATGGAAGTTAGTGAGGTTCTAACTTCCAATTTTCTAATATAGGTATGTCTTTAATCAATTTAAATTTCAAATCCGCCGTCCACTTTGATGATTTGACCATCAATGAATGATGAATCGTCACTTGCTAAAAACAGAGCGACGGTTGCAATGTCTTCAGGCACTCCATGTCTTTTTACAGGGCACTGGTCAATCATCTGCTGAAGTGCTCCAGGTCCTCCGATACTGTCGACCATTGCGGTGTGGATTAATCCCGGTGCAATACCGTTACATCTGATTTCAGGACCTAATTCCCATGCGATGGATTTGGTAAGTCCCATCATTGCATGTTTACTGTCAACATATGCTGCAAATCCGTGGTGTGCTCCAAAGGATGCTACAGAACATGTGTTTACAATAGTTCCTTTTCCTTTTTCTTTCATTACTGGTGCAACGAGCTGTGTAAGGCGCAGTGCTGAGGTAACGTTAACGTTGAATACTCTGTTCCATTCTTCAATTGTAAGGTCCATCAATGGAGACATTGAAAGCATTCCTGCATTATTGAACAGTACGTCGACAGTTCCGTATTCCTCCATTGTTGCATCAAAGATTTTTTCAACATCATCGAGGTTTGCCATATCTGCGATTACATAGATTGCTTCGCCTCCTTCAGCCTTAATGTCGTCTACTACTTCTTTTGCTCTTTCTTCGTTTCTTCCGGTAATGACAACTTTTGCTCCTTCAGCTGCAAATAATTTTGCAGAGTCTCTGCCCATACCGGAGGTTGCTCCTGTTACTATTGCTACTTTTCCGTCTAGTTTTCCCGTTTTCATCACCTTTTTAATACTGCCATGATAAATCATGACAGTTATGTTTGGTAATATATTTTTGATAATATTTAAATATTAACTTAATAATGTAAAAAATATTGTATATTATTCATTAAAATTCTTGAATTTTGGATTATCTTCAGTTTTTAATTAATCTCAAAGCATGCCGTGTTGGTAAAACAGGGTTATTTGATTGTAAAAAGGATGTAGATTAGAAAAATAGTTAATTGCGGTGTTAAAAAAATAATTTGGGAATTATAGTGGATTAAAAAAATCCTATAATTCCGTTACATGTTATAAGTCATAAACTTCAGCTGAAGGAACAATGACAATGCCGTTGTCTTCAATCACTTTAATTAGCTTATTGATGTCTTCTGCATGAAGCAGTAGAATAGCTTTATCTACTTTATCGTGTGTAAATGCATAAAGGTATTCTAAATCAATTTCATTGTCTTTGATTACTTTTAAAACGTCAGTAAGGCCACCGGGGGTATCATTCATTTCAACACCGATAATTTCAGTGATTTTAACCAGGAAATTATTTTCTTCAAGAACTTCTTTTCCTTTTAAAGGATCGTCGACAACAAGTCTTAAAATACCGAATTCGGAAGTGTCTGCCATACACATTGCTCTTATGTTAATGCCATTTTCTGATAAGACTTCAAGAGGTTTGGACAGGCTTCCCATTCTGTTTTGTAAAAATATTGATAGCTGTTTGATTTTCATGTTTTCACCTAATGTAAATTCCTTTCGTCAATTACTCTTTTTGCTTTTCCTTCAAATCTTGGTAGTGTTTTTGGTTCTACTAGTGTTACTTTTACTCTGATTCCTGTTTCGTTTTCGATTGATTTTCCGATTTTTTCCTGAATTGACATCATCTGTTTTACGCCGTCAAAGAAAATGTCCTGTGATGCTTCAACTTTAACTTCGATTTCATCTAAAGTTCCAGGTCTTGTAACTATAATCATGTAATGAGGCTCAACATCACCTGCTTTAAGCAGTGCTTTTTCAATTTGTGATGGGAAAATAGCTACTCCTTTAACCTTAATCATATCGTCGGATCTGCCTGTTATTCTGCTCATTCTTGCATGTGTCCTTCCGCATTCACATTTGTCATAAGTGATTTTGGTTAAATCTTTTGTTCTGAATCTTATGACCGGCATTCCTTCCCTTTCAAGATTGGTGAGTACAAGCTCTCCGGGGGTATTGGCGCCTAAGGTTTTGCCTGTGTTTGAATCGATGATTTCAGGATAGTAGATGTCTTCCGGAATGTGGAGACCTTTTTGCGCTTCACATTCAATACCTACTCCCGGACCCATAAGTTCGGTTAATCCGTAGATGTTGTATGCTTTGCATCCGAAGAGATTCTGAACTTTTTGTCTTATCTCTTCAGTCCACATTTCAGCTCCAAATCCGATAGCCTTGATTCCCAATTCTTTTGGATCAATTCCGTCTTCAAGTGCAACTTCTCCAAGGTGGATACCGTATGAAGGGGTAAATATGAGACCTGTTGTTCCAAAGTCGCTCATGATTTCAATCTGTCTGCGTGTCTGTCCGGTTGAAATAGGAATGATTGCAGCTCCAACCTTATGTGAACCGTAGTGAACACCGAATCCTCCGGTAAACATTCCGTATCCGTGTGTATTCTGAAGAATGTCTTCTTCACCTATTCCCATCATGGTCAGTCCACGTGCAATGGTTTCTGCCCATGTATCAAGGTCTTTTTCAGTGTAACCGGAAACAACTGGTTTTCCTGTTGTTCCTGATGATGAATGCAATTCTTTAATTTCTTTGATGTCGACTGCGAATAATCCGAAAGGATAGCTTTCTCTCAGGTCATCCTTTGTGATGAAAGGGAGTTTTTCAATATCTTTTAAAGTTTCTATATCTTCGGGAAATACTTCAGCTTCACTATATTTTTGATTGTAGTATGGAATTTTTTCAAATGCTCTTTTAACAGTAGCCTGAAGCTTTTTTAGTTGCAATTCTTCAAGGTCTTCCCTTGACATAGTTTCTATTTCTTCATTCCAAAACATATTTTGCCTCATTGATTTATTATAATATAATATATTACTCATAAGTAACTATAAAATTTTCTTTTGAAGAGTGATTTTTCAAAAACTTTGCTGATGAAATCTTTTTGCTCCATGTTGGCAGTGATGTTTTTTCTTTTTCAGAGGACGTTTTTTAATGGACTCATAGCTTCGGTTGCTTTTACTTTTGAAGGGTTATTTTTTTTAGTTTGGCCGAAATAATGAATTTTGTCCAATATTTTTTCATAATCTTTTTTTAATTCTGGATGTAAAAAATTATAACGTGGTTATAAATAGTAATTGTATAAAAATTAGATTAATTATAGTTTATTCGGACATTATTTTTTAAAATTTTTTTCGCATGTTTAGATTAATTAAATATTATTGTCAAACTGTATAATTTATATATTAGAATGTGTAATCTATTATTAACTACTCTAATATTGAGGTGGTATTATGAATTACAAGAAGTTCGGTATAGTCGGTGCAATAATTATTATAATTTGTGCATTAACAATGGTGACTGCCGTATCCAGTACTGATGCGGCAACAGATGACGGCAATTGTACATTACAAATTAATACAACTGCCAAATGGAGATTAGACCTGACAGTTGACGGCAATTATTCCTCTGCTGAGGGTGTCGGATCAAAGACCATAAACTTAAACACTACTGATTTGAAAATGGCAAGTGTAACTGTCAACCAGTATGGAGGCGGTACAACCACTGTCACATTGCTTAAAGGAAACGAGACTTTAAAAGATGGTAAATCAAATGGCGATGGTATAGAAACAATTTACTTCTATTATCAGGCTAAATAACCTTCTTTTTTTTAATTTTTTTGATGAAAATGAAATATAAACTTTTTTTATTTTTACTTATTTTTGTCTTTGCAGGTTCAGTTTCTGCAATCGACAACACTACAACTTCATCTGATGGCGAAATCCTCATAGATGATGATGGCTTTGCTCTTGGCATTGGTGAAGATATTTCTATTGAAGTTAGTGAGGATGAGGATATTTTAGATGCTTCACAAATCAGCGTTCGTGAAGGAGAATCAATCCAGTCTGCAATTGACAGGGCAAGTCCCGGAAGCACAATAACTGTAGAAAGCGGAACATATGAGGAAGATGTCATTGTTTCAAAGGAACTTTCACTGAAAAGTAACGGAGCTGTTTTGAAATCCTCAAAAACAGCTTTCATGATTCTTCCAGATGCAAATAACACTTCCATTTCAGGCTTTGACATTAGGATTTCCGACATTAACGGAACAGGAATATATGTCAATGCAAGCGGATGCAGGATAACTGACAATAAAATAACCGGAGGAAACATCGGGATTGCAACAGATGACTTTGCAAGAAATGTCTCCGGTGAAATAATAATAAGAGTAATTAACAACACTCTTATTGTTGGAAACAATATCACAGGTCTTAACGGTGCGGGAATATCAATCAACACATACAATCCTATTGTTTCAAGAAACAGGGTTATAAACATTGTAAATACTCGGGAAAATGGAACTGCAATAGGAATCAAGGTAAACGGAATCGGAATTGTATCAGATGATTTGACGGTTAGCGTAACCGACAACTATGTTTCGAATGTCAAGTCGCTGAAAGATTCTGCATACGGGCTTGATATTGGAGCAAACAGCATATTTGACACTTTAACAGGTTTGGATGTTGGAGGAAATGTTGTCAAAAACATTTTGGCTGCAGTTGAGGCATACGGGGTTTATGTAGATGTTTTTTCACTCAATACAACATTGCCTACAATCGATGTGTCTGATTTGGATGTAAGCAAAATCTCAACAAGCAGCAATGCAAATGCATCTGCAACAGGGCTGAGCGTTTCTGTAACAACAATAGGGCAGAATGACACTTCAAAAACTCTGATTCATGATGTTAAAGTTCGGGATGTTAAAGCGGTAGGTGAAAACTCTACTGCAACAGGCATAACAACAACAGGTGTCGGCTGTGTTGATGTGTATGTTTCAGACAATGATTTGAAAAATATCCGTGCAGATAAACTTCTTACCGCAATCTCAGCTACAGCAATAGAGTATACAAACTTCAAGGCAATGGTTGACGTATCCAGAAATAACATCACTGATCTTGAATCACGAAACATCAAGGCAATCAATGTGGTGTCACTTGGAAACGCCCGAATCAATAAAAACATTGTTTATGACCTCAAATCTGAGGAGGGGTTGCTGATAACCGGAATCACATTAAGCGTTGATGCAGGCGGAGCCAATGTAACAATTCCTCAGAATGCAACCATTGAGGAGATAATCGATTTCATTAAGAATATTGATTTCAACTTCAACAACACAAATTTTACAGTCAACGGAAATTTTTCTGCAATAGGAAACAATATTGAAGGAAGCGGTACTCAAACAGGTTTTGCGGTTATGAGACCTGCTGAAATTCATTATAATCGTGCTGTAAATCTGAAATACAATGTCTTAAAGGACAGTACAAGAAGATTTGTTCTGGAATCATATGACTATGACCCTGGAATGTCAAATGAGGAACTTGCATATCTGCTTTTGAAATCACAGGAAATGTTTGAAAACTGTACTGAAGAGGAACTTCGTAATATGAGTGTTTCTCTGGGAGCATTTTTAGACAAAATGTTCGCCAACCTTGACAATGCAACTTCAGGTGTAGTTGATGCAAGACACAACTGGTGGGGTAGCAATTCAAAACCTCCGGCTTCAAAATTCAAAAGCAACAAGGGAAAAATCGATTACAGTCCATGGCTGGTCATGACTGTCAGTGCAAATCCGAAATACATTGAAAAAGGAGAATACTCAAAAATAACCGTTGATGTCTATAAAGATTCTTCCGGAAGGGATCATTCATCAAAGGCCAAATTGTTTTTCTCAGGACCTAGAGTCACACTGTCAAGTGATCTGGGAAGCTTCAACGGCAAAAAGTCAGTTACTTTAAACTGGACAAACGGAAAAGCGAGCGCATATATGCGGGGCGACAGGGAAGGTTTGGCCACAGTAACTGCATCAGACTACGGCAGTGCTTTTACAACCGTACAGATTGGTGGAAATAATCATCATGGCTCCTATGGTGAAAGTCCTGAGGTTGAAAATGAAGAAGCATTACCTGTCTGCGGAAACCCTGTTTTACTTATAATTTTAGCTATTTTGATTAGTCTTGTGGGATTATATAAAAAAGAGTGAGTTAATCATCACTTTTTGCAAGCTCCACAAGCATTTATTTTTTTTTAACTTTTTGGAAAATCTTAAAAGTTTTTCATAGCTGAAATGTTAAATCTTAATCTTTTTTAAATATGAAATTAAATATAATATTGATGTTTTATTGAATTCATATCGACAATTCATAAAATGTTATATACTTTATTATAGTAATAATTAATTGTAAATTTTTAAAATCAATTTGATATGGAGAATATTAATATGGATATGATGAGTGTTTTATGGCAGGTCGGTATCTTTGCGTCAGTACTTGTTTTCGGTGTAAAAATAGGTCTCGCATCAGGTCTGGCCAATTTGTCAAAAAGATTATTTGCAATAATCTGTATTGCATATGGTGGAGGAGTGGTTCTGATTTCCGCTATTGCTTCTTTATATGCAGAACAGTTGATTCAGGCCATTTATGGATATAACACAATATTTTATATTATAATGGCTTCAATCATGATTGTTGCAGGTTTATTTACAATAAGAGAATGGAAAATACACGATAAAAATACATCTACTGCGACTTCTCTAGCTATTATTGCTCCTTGTCCATGTTGTTTTGGTTCAATTATTGCAAGTGTTCTGATTGTAGCACCAACAATCGGTGTCAGTTCACTTAACTTAAGTTGGTATGCTGCAGCAGCGCTCGTTGGAGTTATGATTGTAACCTATATTGCATCAAACACTATTATAAGATTTATTTCCAAACCTTATCCGGTTGTTTTGGGAAATTTCATGCTTTTGCTTGGTGCATATTTCTTGCTTTCAGCTATTGTAATTCCAAACATTGCAGGAGCTCTATCTAAAACAACAACTCCTATAACTATTGGTTCTCCTCAGGATATTCTGATGATTATTTTAGCATTCGCTATTCTAATTGCAGGAGGATTTATCCTGAAAAGAAACGGAAGAACTATTTTAGAATAAATTTTAGGTGAAAAAATATGGCTTTAAATATTCCAGGTGGAGAATTTTTAACAGGCTCTCTAGATGTTATCTCACAAAGTTTAACAATTCCTGTACTTGTAATATTGCTTGTAATTGTTATCATTACAATTATTTCATTGGGAGGAGTTATTGCCGAGTATACATCCAGAAAAAAAGTTCCAGTAGGCACTATCAGAGATTTGATTTATGACATCAATAATGCACAGACTATTGATGAGTTGAAAAATATAATTTCTTCTGCTAAAATTCCAAAAGCTCAAAAGAAGGTTTTAGATGAAATTGCATCTTCCGAGGCTTTAGGAAAAGATTCAAGAGAAGCATTAGCTCGTAAATTATTTGAATTTGAAGAAGAAAAAACATTATCAACATTACAAAAAACCGATATCATTACCCGTATCGGACCTACTTTAGGATTGATGGGTACATTGATTCCTATGGGTCCGGGTCTTGCGGCATTAGGTGCAGGGGACATCAATACTCTTGCAAGTTCCCTTACAGTTGCATTCAACACAACTATTGTGGGTATCGGTTCCGGTGCTTTATGTTATGTTCTTGGTAAAATTAGATCCGGATGGTATGACAGATACCTCTCAGATTTGGACGCATTAATCGATGCAGTACTTGACAGAATGAACTAGTGATTTTATGGTAAGAAAGCAAAGCAGACGAAGGTCTAAAAGAGTTGAAGAAGACCCGATGGCAGGTACATCCAACCTTGTGGATGCAATGCTTGTTATTGCGGTTGGTTTTCTGGTTTTTGTTATCATAAGCTGGAACATGCAGGCGATGATAGACCCGAATCAGAATATTCAGGAACAGATGCAGCAGCAGACTATGACTGAAGTGGATCAGGGCCAGCAGCTGAACGAGACACCGGACACCTCAAACAGTTCAGGTCAGGGTTATACCGAGATGGGTAAAGTTTACAAAGATCCTTCAACGGGTAAGCTGATTATGGTCGAGGGATAGAAATCCCTCAAATTTTTTTTCTATTTTTTTCTATTTTTTCTAAATCATTATATATCTTAAAAATCAATATATTTCTTGATAGTATACTGGTGATTTAATGGTAAGTGCAAACTTTTTTAGGGTTTCAATTTTTAATTTTATATCCTCATTCTTGATAGCTATTGTCATATCATACATATTCATTTCTTTAAAATTTAATTTGGGAATATATATTGCCTGTCTTTTTGGTTTGTACTTTTTGTCTGTCTATTCTTTGAATAATGTTGTTGAAGCTCGTGAAATTCCCAACAACTATCTCAGATTTATTTCTGTATTGATTTTATGCGCATTGTTTGATATAATATTAGTATTTGCCCTTCCGTTGATTTTCGGCCCAAATGTATTTCCTGCAGCTGAAAATGTAACCTTAAACTTAAGCGGATCAGTTTTTAATGTTCCTTTAGGCAGGGAATTTTATTTTGCTGTGATTGCAGTTGTCATGCTGATATTTAATTTCATAATATATAGAAGGCAAAAACACCTTTCAGATTAATGTGCCAAATTTTATAAATAGCTTTAATTAAATTAATACTTATTGATTTTTAATGGTGAATAATAACATGGAATTCTGTCCTGATTGTGGTAAGATGCTGATGCCGAAAGACGGCAAGATTAAATGTAGCTGCGGCTATGTGAAATCCTTGAAAAATGAAGATATTAAAGAGCAGTACACTATGGAAGGTGAAAAAAATCCTCAAGCAAAAGTTATAGTTACAGACAACAATAATGTTGCACTGCCTACAACTAAAATAACCTGCTATAAATGCGGCGGAACAAAAGGCTACTGGTGGACAGTACAGACAAGATCTGCTGATGAGGCTCCGACCAATTTTATACGCTGTGCAAAATGCGGTAACACATGGAGAAGTTCCAATTAGATATGATTTTCTATTTCAAAAACATTATTCTTTTTTTTTAAATTAAATAATTTGGATTGTTTCTAAAAAATTTTCAAATTAACTGATTTGCATCTAGGTAAATTTAGATTACAATACTTTTTTTTAATTTTTTCTACTCTATAATATAATATTATAGGGTGCTAGATTCATTGGAATGAATCTAGCGTAGTATTGGTCTGTTTTTCTTTGATTTTTAGTTCTTGTTGTCCTGTTTTTGATGGGGTTTTAGATTTTTGTTTGTTTTCTTTGGTATTTTTATTGTTTTTCGTGTTTTTCTTTTTTGGTGGTTGAAATTCTATTTTTCCTTCAGCTAGTTGTTGTAGTTCTGTTTTGTTTTGAATCCTGTTTGTACGACTATTGCTGTTAATAATAAGCATAAATAAATGTTTTTGTACATGGATTTGTCTGTAAAGCTGTGGAATTTTCCTAATCCGAATGCTCCTTTGGCTGCTTTAAAGAAATCTTCGATTATTCCTCTTATTGGTTTGTAATCTTTCCAATTTTTGAGTTTTATGAGCAATAGCTTCTGCAGGTGCTCTGTTAATTTTTTATTTTCACTGATCTCTTTTTTATCTTAATAATGCAAGAATACCACGACCTCTTTTAGGTTGTGGATGAATTGCAAGTTGGGCGTACTTATTTTGAATGTGATTTTCGTAGTTTTTTT
>NZ_OMWA01000011.1 GCF_900314615.1 uncultured Methanobrevibacter sp.
CCAAACGAGGAGTTTTAAAACGAATATATCGCAGAGATCTAATTTGGAACGACAATCGAAAAAAGGATTTTGAAAATCAACAAAGTTTTTGAAAGAGTCTTAAATTTCAAACCAAAAAAGTTTTTGTAAGATTAATTATAAATTATTAATATACACTAATAAATGATATGTATGATTATGGGGGGAGTATATGAATAAAAAATTGGGATTATTGGCAATATTGGTCATTATTATCCTTGTTGCTTTTGGGTTTTTCATGTCTCATAGTTCTTCTACCAAAGAAATTCTTGTTGGTGAATCAAAATTTGTAATTCCTTCAGAATATCAGGAGCAGAATGTATCAAATCATCTTGTAAAAATCACTTCTGGAGATAACATCTATTTTATAAATGAAAATAATAATAGTAATATAACTTATTTTGTCGATTTTTATGTAAATCACAAAAATGTGACGGAAAATAAATCTGTTAATGTATCTCATTTGATGTATGGTGATTCTGATATATATAAGGCTGTTGTCAATGATAATGCTAGTATTGTTCATTATTGGTTTTTGAAAAATGGTAAATGTTATGAAATTTATACTGGAACTGCTAATTCAAACACAGACAATTTGATTTTAGATATAATAAAATCTTAGTTTAGAGTTTAATCAATGGTTTACTTTATTTGAAGAGTAATGATGATTATTTATTTAATATCTGTTTTAAAATTAATTTAAATTATGTATGTTCCTTTAAATATTTTTTATAATTTTGATATATGTTTTACATTCGAATATCCTGAATAAATAGTCATAATGTTTTCTATCAAACAATTTTTTAAAATTAAATAAAAACAATTTAAATGCATGTTCTATTAAAAAATTTTACAGGTAATGGAAATCTAGATTATCAATGTAACTATAATAAAAATATTGTGATATTCTATTTTGTAACTTTCAATATCCTAATATTTTATAAATCATTTCTTTTTGTATTTTTTAATTTAATAAACTGAAGATAATTTTATTTCTTTAAAATGAATTTTTATATTTGAATTAATACTTATTATGTTTCAACTTTCAAATGTAATATTTATTATTGGAGTTCTATTTTTGTTAATAATGGTGTGTTTAAATAAGTTGATAAATATATACAATATTAGGTGATTATATGAAAGGAATAGTTTTAGCTGGTGGTTCAGGAACTCGATTATATCCAATTACAAAAGCTGTATCAAAACAATTACTCCCGTTGTATGATAAACCTATGATATATTATCCCATTTCTGTTTTAATGCTTGCGGGAATTAAAGAAATTTTAATTATTTCTACCCCTAGAGATTTGCCTCAGTACAAAGATCTTTTGGGCGACGGGTCTGATTTGGGAATTTCATTCAAATATGAAGTCCAATATAATCCCGGAGGTCTTGCTGAAGCATTTCTCATTGGTGAGGATTTCATAGGTAATGACAATGTTGCTTTAATTTTAGGAGATAATGTTTTCCATGGTCACAGATTCAGTGAAATTTTAACAAGAGCAAAATCTTTAAAAGAAGGTGCAGTGATTTTTGGTTATTACACTAAAAATCCGGAAGCATTTGGTGTTGTTGAGTTTGATGATAATGGAAATGTCTTGTCAGTTGAAGAAAAACCAGAACATCCAAAATCAAACTACATTATTCCCGGCCTTTATTTTTATGATAATGATGTGGTTGAGATAGCAAAAAAGGTAAAACCATCTGCAAGGGGTGAAAAAGAAATCACTTCTGTAAATGATGAATATCTTAAAAGAGGCAAACTTAAAGTTGAACTGTTAGGTCGTGGAATGGCATGGCTGGATACAGGTACTCATGATGGACTTTTAGAAGCGAGTAATTTCATTGAAACAGTTCAAAAAAGACAATCTCTATATGTTGCTTGTCTTGAGGAAATCGCATTTAATTTTGGTTACATCTCCAAAGAAAAACTTTTAGAATTAGCTGAACCTCTTAAAAAAACAGATTATGGTAAATATTTAATTAGATTGGCTCATAATTCAGATAAATAAAAGGGTAAAAAAGAATCATACGATAAGAAAAATAACCTTTTATTTATAGTGATTGTTATGATTTTTATTTTTATGAATAAAAATCTAAATTTTTATGGGCAATCATTTTTTAATTAATCTAATCTTTGATAAAAGTAGTATATTAAATTTAATGCCATAAGTTTTTAAAACTAATGGCATTTTTGTAGGTTGTAAGCAAATCTCTTTGCTATTTTAAAATTTACTTTTTGTGTTTAATAAGTTTTATTAATTATTTTGTATGTTATTTATTTCACTGAATTTATTCATGTCTTAATTTTGTTGAAAAAATAATTTTTATTTTATTTATTTAAATTTGAATCCTGGTTGAAAAATAATTATAAAATATTTCTTAGAAAATTTATTCTTTCTATTTTGGATATTTGAAATGTTTAATAGTTTAGGTTAATCATCTAACTTCATATGATTGTGTGAAATGTATATTTATTTTAAAAACTTTTCATGTTAAAATATGACTTAAATTAAGAAAAAATTTATATTTAATTTAGTATAATATATTTACATGGATTATTGAAGATAAGTATTTATTTTATTTGTGTAACAATAGTACAAATATTTGTTTTTTTTTTGAATTTTTAATTCATTTTACTTGGATGTTATTTTGGTGTTTAAATGAAGATTGTTTCTATTACTATGGTTAAGAATGAAGTTGATATCATTGAATCTTTTATCAGATATCATCTAAATATTGTTGATGAAATGATTATTTTAGATAACTGTAGCAGTGATGAAACTCCGTTAATAATCTCTAAATTAATCGATGAAGGTCTTCCAATTAGACTTCTTGATGATTCAAATAATAATTTTGTTCAATCTTTTAAAATGAATATATTATTAGATAAAGCATTCAAAGAATATAGTGCGGATATTGTTTGTGTTTTGGATGCCGATGAGTTTTTAATATCTGCTGATAATATAAATCCTCGTGAAATTTTAAATAATCTTGATTTGAATGAGTATTATCTTGCAAAATGGATTACTTATGTTCCTACTAAAGATGATTTAGATGACTTGTTTATTCCTAAAAGAATAACTAATGTTAGGGATGAAAATGTGGAAAGTTTTTTCAAAGTCATTGTTACAAAAGGAATATTCAATATGTATTCTCCTAAGTTGAGAATGGGAAATCATAGTTTATCATTTCCGAATAATGAAAATCATCCTAAAGGTTCAGAGTTAACTTTAAAAATTGCTCATTTTCCTGTTAGGTCAATTGAACAATTAATCTCTAAAGTCAGTGTGGGTTGGCCAAATCTGATTTCAATAAATGTTGATAATAAACCTTGGGGTTGGCATTGGAAAAACATTTTTGAAAAATTTAAACTCCATAAATACATTACTATTGAGGATTTAGAAAATTTTGCTAAATATTATGCTCTTGAAGATTTTGAAGATGAAATTAATATTATTAATCAGCCAATTAGCACTGATTTTTGTAAAGATATTGAAATAAAATATCATTTTGATTATATTTATTTAAGAAATATCTTGGAGAATTATGAACGGTCTTCCAAACAATTAGTGTCATTTAAAAGATTAATTAAGGGTAATATGTTTTCATATTTGAATAATGATTATTTAATCATAAAAAATTCAGGTTTATTTGATGAAGAATGGTATCTAGAACAATATGGTCTTGAAAATGATGTTAATCCTATTTTTCATTATTTAATTTCATGGAAAGAAGATATGAATGATCCTGCAAGGTTTTTTTCATCAGAATTTTATCTTAAAACACATGTTGATGTTAAAAATGCTGGTGTGAATCCATTTGTTCATTATATTAATCATGGTATGAAAGAAAACAGAAAAATTGCTCCTTCACGACATGAGACTATTAAGATTTCTATTATTATTCCAGTTTTTAATGTTGAAGATTATTTGCATCAATGTTTGGATAGTGTTTTGAGTCAGGACTTTGTTGATTTTGAGGTTATCTGTGTTGATGATGGTTCAACTGATAATTCATTAGATATTTTGAAAAATTATGTTCAGAGGGATCTTCGTGTAAAAGTCATTTCTCAAACAAATATGGGTCCAGGTAATGCTAGAAATGTTGGCTTAAAACATGCTAAAGGAAAATATGTCTTATTTGTCGATTCTGATGATTTTTTATCAAAAAATTCATTAAGTCAAATTTATAATAATGCTGAGTCCAATCAATCTGATATTGTAATGTTTGATTTTTATCAATTTGATGAGTTAAATGACAAATGTGATAGGTTAGGCTGTCATTTAAATAATATATTTGTGGATAAAGATTTGAATAGTTTCACTTTTTCTTATATGGGTATTAAAAATCATGTATTGAATTCTTTTTTTAATTGTTGGTTTAAACTTTATAGGAAGTCTTTTTTAGATAGATTCAATATGGTTTTTCCAGAAAATATTTGTTATGAAGATGTAATATTTCATGTAAAATCATTAGTGTTGGCAGATTCTATTTCATTTTGTCCTGATTATGCATATAATTATAGATTTTCAAATCAAAATTCCATAATGAGTGATAAAAGCAAAATTTTTGACATTATTGATGTTGTAAATTCTGTTGAATCCTTTTTAAATGATGAGGGTATTTTTGAGGAATTTGAAGTTGAGTTTTATACTTTTAAAATTAATCAGTTATCTCAATATATTCGTTTTTGGGGAGATTCAGATTATTTCAATGCAGTTAAGAAAGAATTTGTTTTAATGAATGACTCTTCAGAATTTGATTTTAATAGGTTAAAAGAACCTGTAAAAGCAACTTTTGATAAAATTTTACAATCTGAGGATGAATTTGAGTTTATGGGTATTGAACATAAATATGGTAATTTTTCAAAGTCTCAAGTCAAAGTTTCATGTGTCATGCCGATTTATAATTGTGAAGACTTTTTGGTTGATTCTCTAAATTCTATTTTAAATCAATCTTTAGGTGATTTTGAATTTATCTGTGTTGATGATGGATCTAGTGATAATTCCTTAAAAATTCTAAGGGATTTTGAAAAAAAAGATTCAAGAATGAAAGTATTTTCATTAAGTCATGAAGGGGGAGGTAACGCTCGTAATTTTGCCCTAAAACATGTTCAAGGAGAATATTTGTATTTTATGGATGCTGATGATATCTTAGATTTAAATGCTTTTGAAGATTTTTATTCAATTTCAAAGTCTAAAAATCTCGATTTTTTAATGTTCAAGGCAAAGACTCATAATGTTGAAACTGATGAATATTCTGAAACTGATTATTACAATATGACAAAACTTTCAAACTTTGTTGGGGATAAAATTTTTAATTTTAAAGATCTTGGCGAGTTAATATTTAGTATCAACGTTACTCCATGGTGTAAATTTTACAATACTGGGTTTATCATAAACAGTGGTGCAAAATTTAGAGAAAATTCAAAATTCCATGACAACAACTTCTTCTGGGATATAATATTTCAGGCTGAAAGAATTATGTTTTTAGATGAATTTTACTATACTCAAAATATTCACTCTAAATCTTTAATCGAATCTGGCAGTGAGCGACATATTGATTCAATTTATGTTGCCAATGATATTATTGATTTATTCATTAAACATGGTCAATTTGATAGATTTAAAGTAAACTTATATAATAATAAGGTTTATCACAATATTAGAAGATATGGTGAAATTCAGGATGAATTCAAAGAATTATATTTCACAGAATTGAAAAAGGATTTTAAATCTTTAAAATACACTGATTTTAGAAACAATCTTTATGAACATTATAAATTTATTTTTGATTGTGTTTTAATTGCTGAAAACTATAATGATTTCAATCAGTTGAAGGAATTCTCTAAAGAGTTTACAAACAATAAATCTATAGATGATAAATTGAAAAACTATGGACTCTGGTACTATTCTTTGAAAAATGATTATCAACAGTTCTTTTCGGATAATCCAAAATCAATGAATATTTATAATTATTTGGTTTCAGTGATTATTCCAACATATAATTCAGAAGAATATCTGTGTAATGCTTTTAATTCTCTATTAAACCAGACAATTGGTTTTGAAAAGCTGGAAATAATTTTTGTAGATGATGCTTCTTCTGACAGAACACCTCAAATTATTGATGATTATGCTAGCAAATATGAAAATGTGGTTTCAATTCATATGGAGGAAAACAGTGGGTATGCAGGCAAACCAAGAAACATTGGAATTAACAACACTACCTGTGAATATTTAATGTTTTTAGACTCGGATGATATTTTCATGAAGGATGCTTGTGAAATATTATATGATGAGATTTCTCAAAATACTTTGGATTTGGTTAGTGGGGTTCACTGCGATGAAAATGAAGTTCCCGAGTATTTATGGCTCAATGTATTGACTGACCCTAAAGACAGTATTGAGTATAGGCGTCGGCAAAAGGAAAAACTTTTTGAAAATGATGATTTTTCACTTAAAGTCACATCCATTGATGAATATCCATCAATCATATCAAATGCAAACATTTGGGATAAAATTTTTAAAAAATCATTCATTAATGAAAATAATATTGTTTTTCCAGAAGGTATTCCAGCTGAAGATTCAGTATTTCTCTTTAATGCATTTTTAAATGCAAATGGCATTAAATTTATTGATAAAATCATCTTAAAACATTTTTATAAAAGGGAGGGTTCTATTCAAAATAAATTTTCAAAATCAAAACTCCAAAAAAGGTTGGATGCATATTATCATATGTATGAGTTAGCACATGATAAAAATAAAGTAATGGCATTTACTCATTATCTATTGGTCACTAAATTGCAGCATTTTTTACTTGAACAGATTAAATTATCTAATTTGCCTGTTGGTGATATTTTAGATTTATTGGAATATGCAAGACCATTATATGATTTATTTATACATTATGGGGGATTTATCCCTCAAAACTTAGAAATATTCAAAGATATTTCTGAAGGTAATTATGGAAAAATCTTTGAATTTATTTATGGAGATGTTCCAAGACAAGAGGAAATTAGAGTTATATCAATGGGGGATGTTTCTTTTGATTATAATTTATCTTCTGATTGGGTTAATCAATTTGAAAGCATCAAACCGGATTTCTTTATATGTGATGGATTTAAGGAAATAATATTTGGTGATATAAATTTAAGAAACATCTTAATATATTGTAAACAACATAAAATTACATCTATATGTTTGAATAAGAACTTAGCTGAATTGTACTCTGATTTTGATTATGTTGTAGAGTCTAAAGATTTTAAAACAATTTTGGATGAGGTCAATTTTAAATATATTCCTAAATTAATTCCTTCAAAAATGGATGATTCACGTTTATTAAAAGTTTCTCCAAATGAAATACCAAATGTAAAAAATGAGTAGGTAAATCACTAAATGATGCTAAATAATGGTTGAAAACTTTTCTGATGAAGAACTGTCTAAACTTACATCTGAAGAGCTCAAAAACTATTATTTATATCAGTTTGTACCTCACAGAGTACGTATTGAGGCATCTACAATCTGTCAGCTTAAGTGTGCAGGATGTGGATTTCAAAATGGCGAAGGAGATGATTCTTGGAAGGAATATATCACTAGAAGATACGCAACCTTTGATGTTAATGTCTTTGAAGTTGGCTTGATGGAGGTAATCATGTAACCTAAATATATTGAGGCTAAGGAATGTTTGATGACAGTACATCTGAATATTGAAAAGTACGGCTCATCTACTTGCTATGATTGGGATACTAGAAAAAACGGGAAAAAACAGGAATTGCATTTAAACTATAGTTAAACATCTCTAGTAATTTATAAAATGGTATTTTAGTAATGGGAAAAAAGAACATTTATGGGTAAAATCCTTGTGGAAAAATAACCTATTACATTCGGTCATAATTTAAGTGTTGTGGGCAAGATTTTCACATGCCTGTTATTATACACACTTTAAATAAAAGTTTTGTATTGCCCTAAATTGTATGACATTTTTTCTCCAGTTGGAGTTTTAATTTTCGCCTCAATTTTTCGAGGTTCTATTTTTGATTAATACAATTTTTATTGAATGATGTATAATATATTTGCCCTATTTTTTAATTTTCATCTATAAATAATAATGACTTATTGAAATCGTATGTTTAATCAAAAATATTGGGTAGTTGTATTCATCAATTATTTGCGATGTATGGATCATTTTAATGTTTAAGTCAATGAGATAAATTTAATTGGGGAATGTAATTTTTTATAACAATCTTTCAATGCTATTTTTAAGTAAACTACTCATGTTCATATATAGAAAAAAATGAAGATTGCTAAAAAATGTATGAAAATAAGCAATCTTCAATAAATTTATGTTTTTATAGTATTTAATTTATTTTATGATTTAATTTAGATTATTATGTTACAGTTGATTTAATTGTAATTAATTTATTGTTATTGCTTTGATATCCTCATTAGATAACTTTTTTACCAGCACATGGTCAGGACATCTTGCAGAAATCATGGACATGGGCTTTGTTGTCCGGGTACTATCTGCAAAACACATCCTCGAAAACGACTTACTCGTTGGAGTTACCAAGGCACTGATGAAATTGACTACGATAATTATGATTCTGAATTTGACGGTCAAATGTCAAATTGAACGGATGCTATGAAAATTCTCCAGACGTCAAGAAGTGTGTTGACGGCAAAGAGACTGAGCAGGTGATTAGAGTATGATGTTTGGTTATGAAACCAATGAAACTGACTCATTGATGCCATTTCCAATTGACCTTGCATGTAAAATCACAAACAAGTAAACTGAACTTTGGCAGTCCGCTAAAATTTCATACTTTAAGGTTTGACAGCATGGTCTTTGTTTCGGTTAACTACGATAAAGAGGGTTAGTCTTATTACTGGATGCAGTTGTTTTATCAACCTCTCTTGGCGATACAATGTCAGCTAATCAGGAGCAGCTAAAGGCAGATGTCCATGAAAAGTTATTTAAAGCGGTAATTCTGCAGGAGTTGATGAGCGAAAATACCAAAGAGCACATCACTCTGACAGGTGTATTTGAAATCGGGAGACATCATGGAGATGTGGCCTCACAGGTCGTAAAATAATTGTTGATACGTATGGTGGTCATGCAAAACACGGTGGAGGAGCATTTTCAGGAAAGGACTGCACCAAAGTAGACAGGAGTGCATGTTACATGGCAATATACATTGCAAAAACATCGTTGCAAGTGGACTTGCTGAGAAATGTGAAATTCAGCTGTCATATGCTATCGGTGTTGCTGAGCTAACATCCGTCATGGTTGATACCTTTGGAACCAGAGTGGATACAGGTGATAAGTCAATGGCTCAGATTGTACGTGAAAACTTCAAGTTAACTCCTGATGGAATCATCGAAACTCTTGATTTAAGACATCCGATTTATAAAAAAACCGCTAAATACGGACACTTCGGAATTCAAGACCTTCCATGGGAGAAAACTGATAAAGCGGAAGATTTGAAAAAATACATTAAATCCTAGAAACTATTAGTTTCTAAACTTTTTTTATTTTTTTAACATATGTGGTTGGGATGAAATGATTGTTTATATTGGTGTAATTTTTAAATTAATTTATTGGTAAATTATTTTCATAGTTAATTTAAAAAGTAGTTAAATTATATCTTGATTTTTTAACTAAATGGCAGTTGTGAATATAGCATAAAATTATTTCGGATAATTTCTTGAATGTGCATTTTTCATATATTCTTTTAAATATGTCTGTTAATAAGTTATAAATAAGATTATTTAAATACATTTTATCAATGTTTTAAGTTAAGTGTTTATTATGAAAACAGCCGTTCTAATCCCATGTTATAATGAAGCAAAAACCATTGAAAAAGTGGTTACTGATTTTAAAAGAGTGTTGCCGCATGCAGACATTTATGTCTATGACAACAACTCCACAGACAACACCGATAAAATTGCAAAAGATGCTGGAGCTATCGTTAGATATGAATACAAGCAAGGCAAGGGTAATGTTGTTAGATCAATGTTTCGCGACATTAAGGCTGACTGCTATATCATGGTTGACGGTGATGACACATATCCTGCGGAATCCGCTTGTGAAATTGAAAAACTCATTTTATCAAAACGTGCCGATATGGTAATCGGAGACAGACTCTCATCAACATATTTTGAGGAAAACGACAGGCCATTTCACAATAATGGAAACAAGATGGTTAGAAAATTCATAAACCTATTTTTTAAAAGTGATTTGCAGGACATCATGACTGGAATGAGAGGTTTTAGCTACAATTTCGTCAAATCTTTTCCGATTCAGTCAAAGGAGTTTGAAATTGAAACTGAAATGAGCGTATTTGCACTTATAAACAACTTCAAAATCAAGGAAATTCCAGTCGAATACAGAGACCGGATTGAAGGAAGTGAATCAAAACTGAACACTTACAGGGATGGGTATAAAGTCCTCATGATGATTGCTGCTTTAATCAGGGATGAAAGGCCGCTGCTTTTTTTCTCAGCAATCTCTTTAATACTTCTTATTATTGCGGGTATTCACTTCTTCCCAATATTATTCAGATACTTCTCAACAGGTTATGTGCTAAAAATCCCAACACTGATAATAATTTCAACAGTTGTAATCATTGCTTTCATTATCTTTTTTGCAGGCGTTATTTTGCATGTTCTTAAAAAACAGCACAGAGACAACCTTGAACATCACCTGATTTTACTCAATGAATTAAATGGGGATTAAATTGATAGATGACTGATGTTTTGGGATTATATTGTCTGATTTTAAAATGAAATCAGTTATCCTCGCAGCAGGATTGGGAACAAGACTGATTTGCCAACCAAAGCACAACCAAAGGAAATGTTGTCGGTTTATAACAATCCTGCTATCCAGAATGTTATGTGGGAAGCAATTTCTCAGGAATAGATGGCATTCTAATAGTTACGGCAGAATAAAATGTCTATTGAAGATCCTTCGACAAGTCATATGAACTTGAATACACTCTTCAAAAATCAGGCAAAGACAGGGTTTTAAAACAAGTCAGAAAAATTACATATCTTGATGATGTCTATTATATGTGAGACAAAAAATATTAAAGGATTGGGTCGATGCAATTTCATGTGCTGAAAGCACATTGGCGATGAACCGTTCGCAGTTCTTTTAGGAGATTCCATCACTAAAAGTACAAAACCATGCACAAAGCAGCTCATTGATGTTTTTAGAAAGTATAAAAAAACCTGCTATTTCAATTAGAGAAGTTTCATGTGACAATGTATGTAGTTACGGAATTGTTGATGGTAATAAAATCGATGATGATGTCTACAAGATTACTCAAATGATTGAAAAACCTAAAAGTAATCAGATTAGTTCCAACTTGCAATACCTGGAAGATACATTTTAATTGATGATATCTTTGACAAGATTAGAGAAATGGAACAGGATTTAACGGTGAAATCTAGTTTACCGATGCACTATTGAAATTTGATGATGTCTACGGTGTAAAATTCGGAGTAAAGTTTTCAATATTGAAAATAGGATTGGGTGGCACATTACTATTGGCTTTTCAATCTTGGACAAGGGGTTTCTGGGCGATTTAATCAATTGCATAAAAATTTTCATTGATTATCTATATGTCTTACAAAGTTTAATTTAAATTTTTCTTTATAATCATTCTGCTGTTTTTTCTGTGAAATTCAGGATATTTCTCACATCTGTTTTAAAATGGCTACAATGCATACATGTAGTTATGAAAAAATGATTGTTTATATCAGCACTATATTTAAATTAATTTGTGATTAAATTATTTTTATAGATGATTTAAAAAGTAGTTAAATTATAACTTGTTTTTTGGAGTAAATGGTAGTTTGAGGTTTGGATATTATTTTTGACATGTTGTACTTTCGTATGTTTTCATTGATAAGATACAATTTTTTGCTAAAATTGGCACGACGGAGCTATGGTGAAAATCTGCCTTATATATTTTGTAATCAAATTTGATAGTGTCAAATATTTATAATTTAAATTTTAATTAAATAAAATTCATATTTTAATCAATAAGTGTAATTTTGGCATTTATTAAATAATTTGGGGTTGTATCATGAGTTTTTTTTGAGGTTTTGAATTTTGGTATCTGTGTATCTTACAATAGGTAAGATACGCAAAAATGCTGAATTAACTTCTTTTAAAATCTTTTATTTTCAAATAAACCTATAAATATAGGTTTATAAATTAAAACAATAAATTTAAATAGTGCATGGAATATAATAATGAGTATGGGATGAAGTAATCAAGATAAAATAAGCGAAAGAAGTCTTTGCATAGACCATTACTGTTAGGGTCGAGGTAATGATCCATGAGCGAAAGACAAACAACATATTATGAATTATAATAAGTTAAGTTATATTATGGTACTCCTGCCTATTATACTTTATCTATTTTTAGCTTGAAGGCTTTTGTCCGCTTATTGATGTTTGCATTGCCGATTCCCATTTACAAAGGAGTGATGAATCAGTTATGCTCCGGGAGGTGATTTACATGAGTATCAAAACAAAACACGTTCTGTCAAAGGGGATGCCAAAGTATAAGATTATTGCAGTGCCAATAATCTTGGATGGGCTGATTTAACTCTATTCATTGGTGAAGGCATCTGACGTGAGAACTTGACTAAATGGGGGTCTTATTATGATTGAAGTTAGATCATCTAACTTAAGAGCTGTGGAATATAATCCGTCAACTCATACATTGACCATCTGGTTTCGAAACGGTAGTGTCTATGAGTATTATGGTGTTTCCCAAAACATCTATGATGGATTGCTTTTAGCCCAGTCAAAAGGCAGATACCACCACAGATACATAAAGAATTCCTATCGATACTGTAGGATTAGATAAATGATGATGTCTGGCTTTAACTTAAAAGCCAGATGTTAAATTATTAACATGGATTGGTGATAATATGAGTGATATTAGCTTATATAAAATTAATAATATTTCCAAATTGAAATCAAAATTAATAAAAGAGGGTTTTGAGAAAAAGAACAATACAAAGAAAGTCGAAATCGGCGAAGGAAAAGATAAAAAAGAATATTTGATGGAATTCTACTATGAACACGGCATGGACTTAAATGTGGTGTCTTGGCATAATTTTGCTGAAAATTTTGATGTCACTCCTTCTGAAGTCCAGTCAAATCCACGTGCAGTGATATTGATTGAAAGAGATGAATCGTATTATGCCATATCATTTGGAACGGCTTACCATTATGTGGAGCCGTTGTCTGATAAGCAGTGGGCATTCAATTTTGCAAAAAGACTAAATTATGACAAGATAAATCTGATGGCAACAACGATTCCACAATCTAAATTGACCAAACAGATTAGTTCCTATAGAAACTATAATGAAACGGATATCAATGTTGGTGAGGCATTAAGTAAGATAACTGCATATATGGAACCGGACGATGAACTCATTGATGTTGGAGAGAAACTTCAGGTAGGCAATTCTCTAAAACTGAAACTTGAGAAGGATGACCTTGAAACTGTTGCAAAAACAATATCTTATATTGAAGAGGTAATCTCAAAGGCTGATGTCCTGTGGGAAATTCCGCAGATAGTTGAAATTAAGGATGAAAAAGAACTTGAAAAACTTAATGCAAAGTTAAAAGAAGAGATATGCAAGTGGTCCGTTGAAAGACAAAAAAGCAATCTTCTAGACGTCAATAACTATGTGGTCTACAGCAATGATTTTAAAAATATTGATGATTTCGCAGAATTTCAACTAAAGTACAAAAAGAAGAATTCCAAAGAAAAGGCAATAGTGGAAAACTATGATGATTTAAGTATGGCTACAATACTAAAATTCATCTCTTCAAATAATATTGCATCTGATGATGTTTTAGACATCAACATAATTTTTTCAAATGAAAACGAGAAAATCCAACGGACTTTGGATAAGATAATAATCTATGATTGCATTGATGAAAACTGTGTATATGAGTATGGAAAATGGAGCAGGTACAACCAGCATTATATTGATATGGTTGAAAAGGAGATTGCAACAATCCCTGCAAAATTCTGTCCGGAATACCGCTTTGAAAGTGATGAATATGATAGGTTCATAACTGACAGAAATGGCAGTAATAATAAGGAGTATAATGAAACAACATTCAATGACTATCTTGTCAAATGTCATGATTTTGTAAATTATGATAAAGAACTGAGGCGGAAAAAAGGTTATGCAGTTGAAATAATGGATTTGTATAAAGATGGTGTTGCTTATTCAGTCAAGAAAGGCAGTGGTTCACAAAAACTATCTGTTGTAGTTGACCAAAGTATCGAGGGAATGAGATTCCTCATAAAGGAAGACACTAATTTTGCCAATAAAATCGAAACGGTTTGCATTTGGCTAATTTTAGACCGTAAAAAGGATATTCATGATGAAAATAATGTTGCAGACATTAACGAACTAGATATGCTAATGTTAAAAACCAAACTGGTGATATGGGCTCAACAAATGAGATTATGGGGATATAAGCCCGTTATTCAAATAAATTATAAAAAAAGATAATTATGCAATGATGGTGTCCTTGTTATTGTGTATGGAAATAAAAGGTCAATCGAAGATTATTTCGACAAGTCTTACGAATTTGAACAAACTCTGCAGAAGGTAGGTAAAGACAGTGTCTTAAAGGAAGTTCGAAAAATCACGGATTTAGTTGGGGTGTGCTAATCAGGCAAAAAATCAGAGAGGCATGGGTGATGAGCCTTTGTAGCTCTTTTGGATGCACAATAACAAAATCCCAAACTCCATGCACAAAAGGGCTGATTGATGTTTTCAACAGATTCGAAAAACCCACATGTTCTCTGAAGGTGATTTCAAATGACAAGCTTAACAAGTACGGCATTGTCGGCAAGTCAAATTGAAGAAAACATCTACAAAACCAATCAATTGATAGAAAAACAGAAGATTGATGAGGCTCCGTCAAACCGTGCAATGGCTGGCAGATATATCCTGACGTCGGACGTCTTTGACAAGATTCGTGAAATGCAAGAGGGTGTTGGTGGCGGAATACCGCTGACCGATACACTCACAAAACTTGATGAAGTCTATGGAGTGCTCTTTGAAGGCAGGATATATAATGTGGCAACCCGTTTCGATTGGTTAAGTCATCCATAGAATTCAGTCTTGAGGATTCAACTGGGATGAACTGATACAATATATGAAAACATTCATATAGTTATCTAGGTGTGGGGATTTAAACCAATTTGGCTAAACTTATAATTTCTTGGGAAGATTATTAGAGGTGCATAATATATAAATATACAAATACATATATATTAATTGCATTATTACTTTTCAAATGCTCTTGGAAAAAATAAATTTAATAGTATTAACTATAATTTATTTATATACTATTTGTATTTTATTAAAAACATTTATGTTGGAGATGTGTTAGTAGATGTTAAAACTTGTTGATACCACCTCAAAAACCATGGATGATTTAGTAAAGTTTTTGTTTTTTGAACTTAAAGAGAATAATGAACCTATAAGTGAAACTCAAATGCAAAAATTAATTTTTAAAATTAAAATGGAATTGGGTGGAAGTCATGAGTTATATGAAGAATTGCCATATTATTGGTATATACATGGTCCGTTTTCAGAAGTTGTAAGAGATTCATTTAACGACATTAAAAATAATTTTTGTAAATTACAAGCATATAATAAGGTCATACTCAAAAAACAGCATGATGATTTTAAAGATAGTGAATTAGTTGATAATTTTTCTGAAATTATAAAAATATCCAAGAAGATTATAAATAATCAAAACCTATTTGATAATATTGTAAAACATGTTTATAATATGTATGCGCCATATAGAGTTATGCTTCCATTTAAATTTGAAATCTATCAGATTGCTAATAATAATAGGTTTTCACAGAATTTTGATGTTGATGAATATGTGGATACATTTTATAAATGTGAATCACAATTACCTGATGATAAATATTTTGTTAACTTTTCAGAGATTTATTCTCAACTTTGCATAAATTTAGATTTAATTAATGATAATGGCACTTTTGATGAAAATTGGAGATTTTTAAGGAATCTTATTAAAGAACTATGGACAACATTTGCAAAAGGTCTTCGAGTAAAATCTAAAGATAACTATTATAATTATGAAATAGATGTTTGGAATCAAAAATTTGAGGATAATTTAAGAATATTGTCTCAATTTGTTGATAAGACTGAAATTCTCACTAATTACAATAGTTCATCTAATAATAATTACACATCTTCTCAAAAAAAGATTTTAAATACAACTATTGGAAGTTATTTGAGGGGTTAATTTGGTTGAATGTGATTATCATTTTTTAGATACTAATATTGTTTTAGCTTTAATTTTACCTAATGATGGGAGCAAGTCTGAAAGTGGAAAATATTTTACAAAATCAAGCCATGAAAAATATTTTTCAAACACTGCATTTAAGGAAGCTAAAAATGTTATAAATAATTGGAGGCGTGTTTCGTTAAAAATCATAACTTGTATTAAAAATTACTTAACACAAAATTTAATTAATTCTCAAAATGTAAATGCTCATTTTAGAAAAATTAAAGAATTATTTTTGAAAAGATATCAAGATGATGATTTTCCTGAGAATATGAAAAAGGAGAATTTTGAAAATGTAATTACTATCTTTTTTAATGAGTATGATAGTAAAATTAAACAAATATTAATCGATGATAACTTAAGTGAGTTGAATGTAATTTCAAAGGATATTAGAGATGCTTTTAAACAACTTCACAATGACCTCATAAGTTTTTTAGATAACTTGATTTGCATAACTTTTGTTGAAGAAAATACAAAATTAAAAGAACTTATTAAAATTGGTATTCACAAACCGGATAATGTATTAATTAATGAAGCTTTTGTTTTATCATTGTTTCTTGATCAGATAATTGGGTTTATAACTTTTGATAATGGAATTTTAAAGTATAATAATGAGATCATTAATCTTTTTTCATCTAAAATACATGTTTTAAATCCTATTGATATTTAGAAACGTTCATTAACGATTATTTAATTATCGTTATTTTTATAAAATAACGGATGTTATATTAATTTAATCAATATCTGTTTTTATCAATGTAGAATGTCTAAAACTTAAGCAATATAATCTTAAACTAATTCAATATTTTAATAGATAATATTTAGGGGGGGGGGGGTTGAATTTTGAATTCAATCAATTTCAAAACAAATTCTTTAATAAAAAATTTTAAAAATACTATAAAAGCTCTTCATCATTGCAAATGTGATTCAAAAACTTATTTTAGGTATAAATCAAAATTAAATATAGATAAAAATGTTGATATGCATATTAAGCAAATTATTTCTGAAATGATGAGTGAAGAAGTTATTGTGAACAATTTTTCAAAAAAATATATAATCACTAATGTCATATCTATTTTAGAGGAAATTCACGATAAAAATGGATTTAACTTAAATAATAATGATTTCAAAAATTTATATTTAAATTTAATTCGAGATTTCGAAAATGAGATTAACAATACAATTGAAAATGAATTTAAAGAATTTGAATTCATTTCGCATATAGATAATTTAAAATTATCTAGGGAAATTAAAATTGCTGATGTAATTTTATTTCCTTATGATTCATCAATTTCAGATTTAGCATATATAAATGATAATGAGTATGTTTCTGATGATTTTTTCAGAGATGATGAAGTCTATGCCAGAACCTGTGTATATGGTTCAAAAGATTATGCTATTAAAAAGTCAGAAGTAAAAATTAAAATGGCTTTAAATATTTTAAAATTTTTACTACCTGGTCATTTAACTAATTTTAATTTAGATGGGGAAACAGTTAAAAATGTTTTTAGAGACTATATCTTTCTTAATTCAAATGAATTATTTGGAGGGGGGGCACGAAAAGTCGGTGATTTTCACTTTTGTTGCGATATTGATGATGAGTTATTAAAAGGGATGTCTTTTAATTTAGAAATTTTGTCTTCATTATTTAAAAATAATAATCGATTTACTTTTGAAAATAATTTATTGTCTGCTATTTATTGGTTTGGTGAGGCAGTTTCTCAAGGCATGATGAAATATAGGGATGCAGATAATAAATATTCAACGGAATTAGATAATTTTGAATATTTTAATGCTTATCCAAAATTGTTAAATCTTATTATTTCTTTAGAAACTGTTTTTATTTATGGTAATGAAGATAAATCTAAAAGTATTTCTTCAAAAGTTTCTGCATTAATTGCAAATCCAGGATATGAAGAATTTATTTCAGAGTTTCTTAAAGAAATATATATTAATAGATCTAAAATAGTACATTCAGGAATTGTATATATTTCCAAAGATGACTTAAATACTTTGGTTAATTATACAAGAGCAGCAATATTTAAGATTGCAGTTATTAACCATTTAAATAGGGATAAAATTTCATATTTTAATAAAATATATGGTGTAATATGACTAATCCTAAAAAACAGCATTATGTTCCTCAGTTTTATTTAAGAAACTTTAAAGATGGGTCTTCTGATAATATAATTAATTGTTTTAATATTAAAACTAAAAAATATTACAAAGCATCTATTGATAAAGTCGCACAAAAGAAATATTTCTATCAATCTTCTAAAAACAATTTAGAATATCAATTATCTTTAATTGAAAAGGAATCTAGTAAATATATTAACAATTTGGTTGAAAATAAGAAATATAAATATTTAAATAATTTAAATATTAGGGCAAATTTATCATATTTCATGTCACTGCAGTTTATTAGAACAAATGATAAACGAGAATGGATAAAGAATCATTCTTATGAATTAAAAGAGGAAATTTCACAAGAAATAAAAATTCCTCTAAAATTTCAAAAGTTATTTGATGAATTTCCTTCAGATGAACATGTGAAAAATTGGCATTTGGAATATATTGAAAAATTTTCTTTGAAATTTTTCAAATATTTTTATTATAAAAAATGGATTTTAATTAAAAACAAGACTAATTTGAATTTTTGGACATCAGATAATCCTATTGCAATTTGGAATCCTATAAATCCTCAAGGTTTATGCAGGAAATGCAGTTTTATTTTCTTTCCACTGAGTTCAAAATTATGCCTATGTCTGGCGGATCCTTTTTATTTTTCTAATTTGGACCAGAGTAGAACTTCAAGTGTTGGAACTAATATTTTAAAGGCAACATCCTTTAAATTTAAGGAAGAAGTTGATGTTATTAATAATAATTTTCTGGAAGTTGATTCTTGTAATATGAATATTTTTTCAAAAGATTGTGATTTTGAAGTATTATTTAATAGGTGTCATTAAATAATATGATTTGACTGTAATTAAAATACTTTACCGTTTAAGAAGAGTATCTCTTCAATTAAGATATTGTGTGATGCAGTTTATTTAAATTGAAGTTACTGTTAGAATAGTTATTGGTAAATCAGGGTTATCTGGTGAGCAATGTTCAGGTCTTAATCGTATTAATTCATAAATAATTAATAGTATTGATTTAATACAAGTATATATGTTTTATTATTACTTGGTTATTGCTATATTTTCAAACATAATTGCCCTTAGTTTATCATGTGTAAATCCAGATATAATTAATACAATCATAAATGCAGTAATTGTTGGTTGTTTTAGTTTAGGAGGTATTATTTATACTCAGCAAAAGACAGAAAAAAGATATCAAAGTGAATTGAATCAAAAAGATAATCAGATGAAAGTTCAGGAAGATTTTTTCAATGATATGATTATATATATGTCTAATTATCCTCATAAGATACATGCGTTAATAAAATTAAAAGATATACTAAATGAATTAATTTCAGTTTATGATATTCCATTATATAGATCATCTCCAGTATTTGGATATGGTAAAATAAAACAGGTCTATGTCAAATCCCAAAATTTTATTAATTCTCCCTTATATTATTATTTAGATGATGATATAATATCAAAAATCGATCCACTATTTCAGGAACTGCATAAAAAATATGATACAAATCAAAGTGATTTATTTAAAATTCAAATGAATAAATATTCCACTCTTTTAACTGATAATCAATTTTTGGTTATAAAAAATATGGTTCCTGAAATTGAAAGCAGAATAAATGAAAAAATTAAACATGAGTTAGATAATACTTAATATGCTATGTGGGATGTAAATGATAAATGAATTTAAGATATCTGTTGATAAACTTTATAAAACTATTTCTATTAAAAAAGATTTATTAAATTATTCAAATGAAATCTATGATGATTTTTTTGATTATATTTTAGTTTTAATTAGAAATAGATTAATTAATTTATTAAATTCTAATTATGATGGTCAGATTACAATTAATGATTTAAATAATTTATTAATGGAACTAGTATATAAGTATCTGATTTTTGATGAAAAAAATGAAGAATATATAAAGATTATTTTTCTAATTAATAAGTTAAGTAATAATAAATATTTGCCAGTATTTAGTTCACCTAGTTGGAAAAAAATTGTAATTTTATCGAAAAATTATTTTTATTTATCAAATGATATTAATTTAAATGATGTATTAAAAAGGAATTATCCTAAGGAATTTATTAGATCAAATTGTATAAAATTTTTATTAGATAAAGGTTATTCAATTGAAATTGAGAGAAATAATATTAAATTCAAGGATTCTTTGGAAAAAGTTTGTTTAGATTTAGAAAATTTGATTCAGAGAGTTGGAGGTTTAACTTTACTAAATCATTTATTTTCTATTTTAATTTTTAGCCCTAAATTATCTAGGTTTTTATTTATTCAAGATTTAGAAAAAAATAGTTTGCATGTTCCATTTGATTTTTTATTTAATTTGTCATTAAAATATCCTAATTCTAATAATTTTAATAAATGTTCTTCATTAATTGAAGAGATAATAATATTATCGGTTATTGTAGTAGATTTACATTATGATATTATATTTGAAAATTTATTTAAGCATTGGTTTGTAGAAAATAAGCATATTATTGATTATTTAAAAAAAATAATATTACAAGATTCTATTTTATATATTCCTCAAAGCAATTTGGATTTGGAAATAAAGTTATGTGATTCTTTATTTAGGGGTTATGATGAAAAATTTAAAGTGGAGTTAAATTTTTCTTTTGATGATTTTTTATATTTATCAAAATATTTAAAAGAAAATTTTAATCAGAATTCAATCAATATTCTTTCTATTGAGAATCATTCTGAAATTAATAATGTTCAATGTATAAATGTATTAAATTTCATGTCTCATTGGTCACAAGTTAATAGTGACTATCTGCTACCAGATGATTATTTTAAACATGATTATTTTAAAAAGCCATTTATTAAAAATGGTTCTCACTATATTTTATTGCCTCCTTCTATTTATTCTAAAAATTACTATGAATCTTTTGTCTCATTTTTAAATAATTATGATGAAATTGGTGATAAATTAGAAGATTTTGTAGAATATTTATTTAAAAAAAATAATATTGATTATAAAAGAAATTGTGAATACAAGTATGGGGGAATTGCAGGAGAATGTGATTTTATAATAGAATGTGATGATTCAATAATTCTTATAGAATTAAAAAAGAAAGGTTTTACAAGAAATGCACAATCCGGGGATAATTATTCAATAATAATAGATTTATCTCAGGGTTTATTGATTTCTCAAATTCAAGCTTGTAAAGTAGAGTATTTATTGAAAAAGTATAATGATATTAAATTCCTAGACTCTGGTTATATTGAGTGGAATAATAGAGTAATTAAACGTGTATCACTAACTAGATTTGAATATGGTAGTTTTAATAATAAATTTGTTTTTAAAAATTTTATTAATTCATTAGTATGTGGGGAATATGATTTTTATAATATTGGTGATTACTATGAAAAGACTATTGATGAGTTTAAAAAGAATTTAGAAAATTGGCATATCTATTATAATAAGTTAAATGAACTTTATAATGATTCTGAAATATTTTTATCTAATTCATATTTTATTAGTTTATCAAAATTATTCATTATTTTAAATGAATCTTACGATAACAATTCTTTTGATAATTTGTTAAATAATGAGAATATTCACTATAATACTTTAGACTCATTCTATTGTTATTTTGAATGTATTAATGAAGAATTTAGAAATTTAATTAATGATAATTCCACACGACAAAAATTCATATTTTAAATTAGATCTGTTTGTTTCTAAAAACTGAATCAAGTTTTATAATTTATTTAATCTTCTTTTTTCATTGAATTTGTGTTAATCTGTAAATGTTATTAATCGTGTTTTTGAGTTTGTTTCTTTATTTTATAATTTTAGGCTTCTACTTCTATTTGTCATGTTAAATATTTTTTTATTACACTAAATATTGATTCCCCATTCTTTCTTCTTGAATATATTTCTTGATTGATTGTATTTTTGCTTTCAATCGATAATACTCATTTTTTTTGCTCGTGTTTTTAATAGTATTTTGATCTTATGCTTTTGCTTCTTCGTTTATACATTTTTTGGGAGGGGGGGGGTTCTGTGACGTATGCTATATCTACTGGGATGTATTTTTGATTATATTTCTTCATGTTTCTTATGGCTACTATTACAAAGCGTGTGTCAAATCTTAGACCTCTTTGGGCTGCAAAATGAAGAATAATCTTGAGTCTACGTCGATTGGATATGGTTTTTTACGTACCTTTTTTCTTTCTTTTTGCATTATTATTGTGTAATATTTGTCAGCGTAGTCATTAGTTAATTAACTTCTATCCAAGCAATAATTTCACCATTTTGATGATTTATTAATATTTGTTATTTAATTCTTGTAATGCTGCTGTTTGAAGTCTTTGAAAGAATTTCTGGAGTGTTGTGTAGTGTAAAACTTTTTTAAGTGCAAATATATTTGTATTTTATCAGATAACTTCAATAAATCTATTATCTATCTGTATGTGCTTCGAATGTAGATTTTCACTGCTAAAAGAGTGAATAATGTGAGGTGTGTATAATCATACTAAACAAATTACTTTTGAATTATTATTTAATAATGATAAAAAATTAGATTATCACATTGGAACAGTACACCGTGTGAAAGATTGTTCTTTAGAAGCAACATTACTTATTTTAAAAAATCAAACCCAAGATGAAACACTATATCGGACTGTACTTCATGATGATTTAACTTTAATTAATAATGAAGAGTTAAGGATTGTTTATGTTGCTCTGTCACGTCCTAAAAAACTTTTATATTTGGCAGTCCCTGAAAATGATTATGACTTGTGGAAATCATTGTTTTCATAAAATATATGTATATCGATGAAAATTGTGAGTATGGTAACTTTTTAGATGTTAATACTGGATTATCATGTATCTGGGATTTCTTTGAATTATTGAAATATGAGGCTATTCGTGAAGTTAAAATTCTGACTATCAATAATATTATTGGAATGTTTTTATGAAATGGGATTTTAAGGAAACTAAAATGATTTTCTAAAGCTCATGAGACTTTCATAAGGAACATCAATGGAATCCTCGATGTACAGTAATAATATAAATTCGTACAAATTATAGGGGTTTATAAATATTGGTGAATAACTATTTCAAAATGGGAAGCTATCACTTTGTTAAGAATAACTGCTTAACTAATAATGATATAATAAATGGATAAATGGGTAGGAATAACAGCTGTGGATATATTATAAGTATTTTTTTTCAGTTTATAATAATTGTATTTATGTTTGATATTGTCAGTATTGTTTATTAGGAGCATTATTGGTTCAAAAAATATTTTAGTTATATTAATAAAACATATTTTTATATTAGAGAAATCAACTAATTTGATAGTGATTATTATGTATAATGATTCACCAATTAAGTATCGAAATCAGGATAAATTAAATCGGGTAAAATTTGCAAATTCGGTAGCCGAATCTATAATTAATTTGCCTGAACGGTCAGATAGTATTGTTATTGGATTGATGGGTGGTTGGGGCACTGGTAAATCCTCTTTGTTAAATTTAGTTGAAACTAAAGTTAAAGGTTATGCTAAAGTTTTAAGATTCAATCCCTGGAATTATTATTCTCAGCAAATGTTATTTTCTTCATTTTTTGATGAATTAATTGGTTGTTTGGATTTTGATAGTAAATTTTCTGCTTTATTTCAAAAGTATAAATATAAAATTATTGGTACTGGTGTTGAGCTAGTTAATACTATTCAACCGGGTGTAGGTTTACTTAATAATTTTGTCCCAGATTCAGAATATAAAACATTAAATGATATAAAAGATAAATTAAATGATATTTTTAAAAATCAACTTAAAACTGTTGTTATTATTGATGATATTGATAGATTAAATCCGGATGAAGTAAAACAAATATTTCAATTAGTTAAATCTTTAGCGGATTTTCCAAATATAATCTATATTTTGGCTTTTGATAAAAATTATGTAAATTATGCTTTAAAAGATTGGAATATTGAAGATGAGAAATATTCTCATACTGAAGATTTCATCGATAAAATTATTCAAGTTCCATTAACGATTCCTAAATTTGGTGCTGAAGATTTTATTAACATATTCAAATACAAGTTTAAGAAAGTTTTAAATAATCATAATCCGGATATTGAAGATCTTAATATTGATAAATTATATCTAGACTTATCTCCTTTTCTTAAAAATATTCGTGACATTAATAGATTTTGCAATGCACTGGATTTTTATTTATATTCAGTAGATACTGAAATATGGATTCACGATTTTGCATTAGTTACTGCATTACAGATTTTTGAAAAGGACATTTATGATAGCATTAAAAACAATAAAAATTTACTAACTGGTGATTTAGAAATTTTTGATGAAAAAATTGATTTAATTGATATTTTGGGAGGTAATTTAAAAAATTATTTAAATGTATTGTTTGATAATGATTTGAAATATAAAAATGCAGTTGAACAAATTTTATCTGACCTTTTCCCTAAAGTTAATTATATAATTAATGAATCTTCTCAAACCCCTAAATCTATAATTGATTTAAAAAAGAAGCATTGCGGAATAATGCAAAAAGAATATTTTGATTTATATTTCACATTTGACAATACTAACAGTTTATCTAAATCACGAATTGATTCTTTAATTTGTGCTGCTAATAATGATAATATTAAAGAGCTAAAAACAAGTTTATTGATAATTAAGGAGATGAATTTGTTAAATTCATTAATTGATCAATTAGGTTATCATGTTGATAGTTTTGAGAATGTTGGGGTGAAAAATCTAATAAAATCATTTAATGATAATTATAATGAATTATTTGTAGATGAATCATTTAATTCCCAAAATACAAAGATTTCTAATGCCATTAATTTAATATATTATTTAATAAAAGACAAAGAATTAGATGATAACGCTATTTTTGAATCGATTGACGAATCTGAAAATAACTATTTTAAAACTTACTTGATTTGGGAAATAACTAATGTTGTTTTGTTATCAGAAGAGATATCGTCTAAACTTAAAAAAATTATTTCTAGTTATTTATCAGATTATTTTGAGAAAACAGATTTTTCTGAAATTGAGCAAATTAGGTCAAATATTGCATTTTGGAAGAATTTTTCAGGATTTGAAGTTACCAACAAGTATATTAATGATTTAAATGATGAAAATTTAATAATGCTTATTTCTGAATATGTGGAACATGATTTCTTTAAAGATGAGGACGTGATGAGGTACGAGTATATTGGAACTGTTGTTGAATTGGATTCTGTTAAAAGGCGTTTTGATGAATTAAAGAATCTTGAAGGGGAATTTAATACAGAACAAATGAATACAGTAAATTTATTCGTTAATAATTTTCCGGATGATTGATTAGGTATTCAGTACTTATTGATTAGAATTAAATAAAATAAATGTGAAACTCATGAAAATTAATAAAGAGTTACTTAATCAAATTAATAAATTCATTGATTTAGAAAAATTTGACTCTGAAGAAGATATCTTAAATTCATTAAAATCTCAACAAGAAACTCCAAAATTAAAATATTTAACTGCAAGTTTACTTTTTGATTTAGGTATTAGAAATGAGGATTTGGATCAAATTAACGAGGCTATTAAAATTTTTGAAGAAATCAAAGAACAAGATTTTGATTTTGTTAACTATTATCTGGGAACATTGAATTTAGTGAAATATTATAAGCTTAAACCTAACTATTTGTCTGATCCAGATGACCTTCTTTTTAATTCTAAACTATATCTAAAACAAGAATTGTTAATTAATTGTCCTGAAACATTTCGTGAGGCTAGTGTTCATTTAGGTATTGTTTATAATGGTTTGGGGAGAACAATCGAGTCTTTGGACTGTTTTGATAATGTATTAAAATATCATAATAGTACCTATGCACTTTATAATAAAGCTTATGCATTATATACATATTCTTTCTTTTCAATCAATCATTCTTTGATTATTCGTGATGCATATAATTGTTTCAAGATTGTTTTGGAAGATGATAATTTTTCACAAGAAATGAAAGTGAAATCAAAAGAGTATGTTGATGAAATATTAATATTATTTGAAAAAGAATTTCTTGAAAGTGACTCCGAGGAGGAAATTAAAATAGAAGTAGAAGATGATTTTGAATGGTTTATGGTAAATTATTGTTGGGAAAATCGTTTATATTTAAATTTATGTAATTTCTGCCAAAAATGTAGTAATTCTATTGGGGATGCTATTGTTATAGAAAAGATGATTAATGAAATTTCAGAAAGTGTTGAAAATGATTCATTCTTAGTTTTATCGTCATATTTAAACCAGCTTAAAATGGATTATGTTTCTGCAAGATTTTTGTTAATATTATCTCAATATGATGGTTTTGATTTAGATGTTATAACAAAACATGTTTTTATTGTTGATACTCAATTTAGTGAAGAAAATAATATTAGAATACAATTATTGAAAGATGCATTTAAGAATTTTTTCAATATTCTTGATAAAATTGCTTATTTTATGAATGATTATTTGGATTTAGGAGTTGACCAGAATTATATTGGGTTTCAAAATGTATGGTTTAAAAAAGGAAAGTATAATCAAGGAATTAATGAAAAATTACTTAAAATGGATAACTATGGATTAACTGCATTATATGATATTTATTTAGAATTAAAGAAAGGTAATGAAAAATTTTATTTAAGGGACACAAGGAATTTATTAACTCATAAATACTTAAGAATTACTGAAAATCCCTTTGAAAACAGTAAAACAGTTGAAGAATTACATAATGAAACTATTGAAGTTGCAATCCTTGTTAAAAATGCTATAATCTATTTGTTGAGATTAGTTAAAATTAATGAAAATCAAAAAGAACAAGACTTGGACATGGATTTTATATAAGTGAAATTTGTGCATCTGATGAAATGCTTAAATTGAATAAATGTGGTGATTATATGGAATATTTTTCAAAATTTGAATGGGAATTTCTTCAAGAAGATTTGGATTTATCAACAAATTATGTGTTAAAAAGCAATCTTGAGATATCGTCTTTCGAATCTTGTTATTTAAAAAGGGATGGGGATTATAATTTAATTTTTGAGATTATTGGTAATATAAATAGGGAATCCTATGATAAATTACAAGAAAATGCAAATGTGGTTCATTTTTTATTTGAAAATGATGAGGAATGTATTATACTTAATTTTTGTATATTGCATAATAGGTTAATTTCATTTAATAAAGATACTGGTTATAAAGAAGTAACTGAATTTAAAGTTAAACATGTTGAAAGAACATATAAAAACAATTTAAATACGGTTGATTGTATTAAAGAGTTCTATTTGAATAGTGTGAGATATAAGGATATATTTTCTAGAGTTACAAATTATTATAAAGATGAAAAATTTCTTAAAGTAAGGGAGTGGGAAGAAGATAAGTTAAATGAATTAAAAGGTATCTCTCCAAAAATGTCTGCGGGGGATCATCTTTTATTGGATTTGGATGAATTTAGTTTTATTTTACAGGATATTCGTGAATTTGGTCCAAAATGGTCAAATAAACTATGTATTGAATATCAAAGACAATTTAACATCCCTTCAGAAGAAATTCGTCAAAAAAATAGGGAAATTCTTTCTTTTTTATTGGGAAAACATTTGATAAAGGTTGGTGAAACTTATTTCGATAATCAAAACAGAATTATTAAAGAAATCGCAATGTTGCCTTCTTTTTCTCCAAGAATTAATTTAAAAGAGGCATGTAAACGAATTGAAGTTCCAGCTATTTCACCTAATAATTTCCCAATGTTTAATCCTTTAGAAAAAGATTTAAGCAGATTAATTGACGCATATTTATCAGAAAATGAAATAGATTTGTCATATGTTTTAGAATACATGACATTTTCCACTACAATTCCAACTGAACACGAAATAATTGTTATTGGGGGTTGTTTAGATGAATTAGCAGATATTTGGTTTAATTCATCTAAATCGGATTCTGTTGGGGAATTAATTAAAAAAGATGAATTTGATATTTTATTAAAAGAGTGTCTTCCTATTATTAATGAAAAATTAGTAAATCATCCTGATGTTTTTAAAAATATTCATGAGGGTTATAAAATTACTGGTTATCAAAAGGTTAAAAAATTTTTGGATGAAGTAGGAATATCTCAAGGTAACGCTGAAAAAAAGGCAAGGGGATATAGAAATATTTCTGCTCATGGTCATGAGATGTCTGATGAAACTAGATTGAAAATGATTTATTTAACTGATGTTTATAGAACTTTTTTAAATAGGATTATTTTAAAAATATTAGGTTTTGAAGTTTATTTTGATTTGACTAATTATATGAATATTCAAATTGGAGACCATTTACCTAACAATATTTTTAAAAAGAATTATACGGAGATTAAAAAGTTTTATGATGATCTTAAAAAGAATGGTGAGTAAAATCTATAAATTATTTTAGGAGGTCTGAATTTTTCTGATACAAACATACATTTATCTTGATGGTTAATAGTGGATACTCTTAAATTTCTAATTTTTCAATTTAAAGTAGTTTAATTAAAAATAAAAAATAGGTTATACATGATTAATTTTTGTTTAAAAAGGGTCACGATAATAATTATATAATCCCAAAAACAAAATAATAATTATAATACTTATTTTTAGGTGAATAATCGTGCAAATAACTGATGCAAATCAACTTCTGGAATTAAATGAAAATGAATTCATAGGTGAAGTTCCAATAATGACAAACTCCCAAATTAATTTCAATGGTAAAAATAACATTTTAGTTTGTGAAGATGATGTTCATCTGTGGAACTCCAGAATTGATTTCAACCTTGACAATTCCGTTTTATACCTTTCAAGCAATATCCATGATTATTCAGTTAATATTTCACTTCACAACAACAATGTCTGTTTTATCGGAAAGAACAATTTCTTCAACGGCAGAACCAGCTTTGTTTTATCTGAATCCAAAAACATCATTTTAGGTGATGAATGTTTCATTTCATATAATGTTGTTTTTAGAACCTCTGACGGACATCCGATTTACAATGACATGTCAAAAAAGAGGATGAACTGGCCTAAAAGCATTTATGTTGGAGATCATGTCTGGTTTGGTCAAAACGCAATGATTTTTAAAGGATCCAAAATAGGCTCAGGTTCTATAATAGGTGCCAATTCAGTTGTTTCAAACAAAAGGATTCCTTCAAATACAACTTACGCCGGTGCGCCTTTAAGATTAATTCATGAAAATACCTTCTGGACTCCGCATTCTGTTCATGGGTGGAATAATGAGGAAATCGAAAAAATGTCTGAGTCCGATTCAGATTTGTTCAGCTATTCTCCTGATGAAAACACATTGGATTTTGATGAAATTGAAAGTATCTTAAATAGTTCTAATCAAGACGACGCAGTTGAATATGTGTCAATGTTTTTATTTGCGGGCAAAAATCGTTTTTGTCTAAAATAATATTTATAGGAAGTTTTAATTATGAAAGCAGTTATCCCAGCGGCAGGTTTAGGTACAAGATTACTGCCTGCCACCAAAGCACAACCAAAGGAAATGTTGCCGGTTTATTACAAACCCACAATCCATTATGCTGTTGAAGAGGCAGTAAATTCTGGAATTGATGATATTTTAATCATAACTGGTAGAAATAAACGGTCAATTGAAGATTATTTTGACAAATCATACGAACTTGAATATACTCTGCAAAAGGCAGGAAAAGACCGTGACCTTAAAAAGGTTAGAAAAATCACAGATCTGGCAGATATATGTTATGTCAGACAGAAAAACCTTAAAGGTCTGGGTGATGCAGTTTCATGCGCTGAGCGACACATTGGAGGTGAACCGTTCGCAGTTCTTTTGGGAGATTCCATTACACGGTCTAAAACTCCTTTAACAAAACAGCTGATTGATGTTTTCAACAAATACGAAAAATCTGCAATTGCAATCCGAGAAGTTTCACAGGACAGACTAAACAGGCACGGAATTGTGGATGGGCCTAAAATCAGTGATAACGTTTATAAAATTAACAATCTGGTTGAAAAGCCTGAAATCAGCAAAGCTCCGTCAAATCTTGCAATTGTCGGAAGATATGTTCTAACACCAGATATTTTTGATAAGATTTCACAAACTGAATCTGGATTTAATGGTGAAATTCAGCTGACTGATGCTTTATCAAAACTTGATGAAGTTTACGGTGTCAAATTTGACGGTAAAGTCTTCAACATTGAAACCCGTCTTGAATGGCTTAAATCATCAATTGATTTTGCAATGTATGATGATGAGTTTAAAGATGATTTGATTGATTATATGAAAACTTTCATATAATTTCAATTTTGTTTTTAGTTAATCTACATGTACTCTTCACATTTCATTATTTTAATTTTGTACTTATATTAAATTAATTTTGTACTTAATAATTTTTACAAGTGAGTTAAAAAGTTGTTAAATTATTAACTGGTTTTTGAAGTATGTGGGATTTATTTTTGAGCGGGAATTTCTAATGTCCTTTTGAACGTTCGGATTAAAGGCTGCACAAAAGCCCATGTTATTGGGTTAAATGCATTGCCAAAACAATCACCGCTAGTGGACTTGCCGTGAAATGTGAAATACAGTTATCTTATGAATGTAGCTGTGCCAACATAGCTTTTCAACGAAAACTCGGATGTTTGTTCACTAAAATGTCCTAAAAACATCGACGTTTCCAAATCCCTCCGTTTCAAATACATAAAAGTTCAATTTAGAAATAAATATTAATCTTAAAAATAAAAAATCTAAACATGCTTTACAAAAATAATAAAGATTTATTGGGAATATTTTTTCTTGTATTGTCTGTTCTATTTTTAGTTTATTTATTAGTAACTCCTCTTAATCATTTGGTTTGTCAAATTGATGAATATTTTACAAGAACTATTCTGCTTCTTCCCGTTTCAGATATCATTACTGTAACTGCTGGTGATGTTCACCCGCCTTTATATTATCTGATGGGAAAAGCGGTGGCTGAACTCAGCGCAGTTCTGGGCGTTGATTTATTATACAGCTTAAAATTATTGTCAATTGCAGCTTACGTGCTGATTTTAGGAATTTCTGTAACTAAAATAAGAAAAGATTACGGATTGTTCACTGCAGGATTGTTTCCTTTTGCAATTGCGATAATGAATGAATTTTCCAAATACGTTCTGATTGGAAGAATGTACTGCTGGGTAGTTTTATTTGTTCTGATTATATTTTTGGCTTTCAGAAATACTATAAATGACAAATCGGATATAAAATCATGGATTATAATGGCAGTCTTTACAATTGTGGCGGCATATACTCATTATTTTGCAGCAATGACTGCGGCATGCATTTATCTGGTATTGCTGGTTTATCTTATAAAAAACAATAAGGAGCATATTAAATACTGGCTGATTTCAGTTGCCGTGATTGTTGTATCATATCTGCCGTGGGTGCCTCATCTTTTAAGTCAGATGGCCCATGTTCACAACGGTTACTGGATTCCGGAAATTACCTGGGAAAGTGCACTTTTGTTTTACGGATATTACGGATATAACGAAAATGTACTCATTGCAATACTTTCACTGGTGATTTTAGCGGCAATAATATTCATGTATATAAAAGAAAAGTCATCTTTTGAAAAATCAGATCAGAATCTGATTTTAAGCGGTATTGCCGTTTATCTTGGAACAATCACTCTGGGTGTTGCAATATCATTTTTATTTAAGCCTATTTTGGACGGAAGATATCTTATGGCCGCTTCATCGGTATTGTGGTTAACAATTGCCATAATTTTAAGCAAACTTGAAAATAAAAAAATGTTTTATCTTTCACTTGCATTGGTGGCAATACTTTTAATTTCAGGTGTTGCAAATACGGTAAACACGTATGATGAAAATTATCAAAAAGCAATAATTCAGGAAAACTATTTCAACAATATTACCAGTGACAATAATTCTGTTTTAATCATTTCCACAACCAATGACTCAACGTACTTTTTATCATATTCAGATAGTGTAGATTTATATATTTTAAACGTTTCGGATGTCTTTGGTCTTGATATGGAGCGGATTCATCAAACCTTTGATTTTAAAAATGTGAATGCAAGTAAAATCGATGATTTTATAACGGATCATCCGGATAAAAACATTTATCTTATCAGCTGGAAGGAACCTAAAATAAACTCATCATATGAAGTTATTAACCAGGATGTCTTTTTGTATTTCACAAAAATAAACGAGACGTCGAAAAATGTGTAAGATAGAGATTTATTCTCTATTTTTTTATTTTTTTAGGGTTGTCAATAATTCTGTTTTTTTTTGGTTATATTTTATTCATTAGACCAAACTCTCATGAAACCATGATTGGTCTATAGAATTTTTTTAATTTTTAGGCTTTGTAGAAATCTTCATTTTTATTGAATTTGAGCGGATCTATAGATGTTGTAAATTGTGTTTTTGAGTTTTGTTTCTTTGTTTGATAATTGTAGGCTTCTGCTTCTGTTTGTTCCGTTGAATATTCTTTTTATTACACTAAATATTGATTCTACATTATTTCTTCTTGAATATATGTCTTTGTTGAATGTATTTTTACTTTCTAGTCGATAATGTCCTGTTTTTGCTCGTGTTTTTAGTAGTATTTGATCTTGTGCTTTTGCTTCTTCGTTTATGCATTTTCTGATGGGTTCTGTGTCGTATGCTCTGTCTGCTAGGATGTATTTTGGATTATATTTTTTTATGTTTCTTATTGCTGCTATTGCGAATCGTGTGTCGAATCTTGGGCCTCTTTGGGCTGCAAAATGAAGAATTAATCTTGAGTCTACGTCGATTGAAATATGGTTTTTTACGTAGCTTTTTCTTTCTTTTCGTCTTATTATTGCGTAATATTTGTCTGCGTAGTCATTGGTGAATCCGCTTCCATCTAAAGCAATTATATCGCCATTTATTTGGTGATTCATTAATATTTGTTTGTTTAATTCTTTCAATATTGCTGTTGGTAGTCTTTGGAAGAATTTCTGGAGTGTTGTGTAATGTGGGACCTTTTTTAAGTGCAAATATTGTTGTATTTTATCAGATAACTCCAATAAATCAATTATTTGTCTGTATGTGCTCCTGGTGTAGATTTTAACTGCCAAAAGTGTGAATAATGCAGGTTGTGTGAAGTCATGCTTTGAAAAATTGCTTGAATATTTATTTAACACGATTTTTGAGTATTTAAATGCATATTTAATGAATTTTAACAGTTTATTTGGTCTAATGTCATTGTTTATTTCTTTAATTTTTTTGAGTGCTGGTTTTTCAAAACCAAAATCCGAAAGATTTAATTGCTTTGAAAACAAACTATTAACTGGAGAATGAGTATTTTCGGGTTTCATATTAATATTTATTCTCCATTTTAGTATATATAATTATATATTGCTTATTTTTTCTAATCGATGTGAAATTTCAAGTGTAAACCTTATTACTCAATAATACGATTATTTTATCAAATTTAAATCAAAAATAAGAATAAAAATAGATTTTAAAAAATTTATTGAAAAAATCAAATAGGATTTCTACAAAGCCCAAATTTATTTAAATGCATAAAACAAATTATTTTTATATCTAAAAACTAGTGAAAATTTTTAATTCGGAAATTCTGTAAAATCTATGTTGATAAAATGAATTTTTATAGTGAACGGCCTATTCTCAATAAGGATGATGATAAATTAAACAGATCTTTATTTGCGGAAATTCTCGCAGAATCTATTTTACATTATGATGGGGAAGACTGTTTAATAATTGGGTTAATTGGGAAATGGGGGTCTGGAAAAAGTTCAATAATTAATATGGCAGTAGATAGTATTCAATCAGAAAATTTAATTATTATAAATTTTAATCCATGGTATTTTTCAACACAGGATAATTTATATCAGCAATTTTTTAATTTAATTGTAACTGAAATTGAAAAAAGAGAATTTGGAGATAAATTTTGGGTTCAAAAGAAATGGTTTCAACTAAAAACACAATGGGATTATGCGTCACGAATTGAAAAAGGAAATAAGTCAATAATGCAATATGGTAAAGAAATTGTTTTAACGTTACGGGAGTTACAACATTCAGATATTATAAATAAATATTACAATCAAGTAAAATCTAATTCGGCAATCAATTTAAATGCTCCTGGCCTTGGTTATACATATAATTTCACTGATTCTAAAAAAGAGTATAATTCTATTTCTTATCTTAAAACTAAATGTAATGAATATTTTAAAAGTTTAGATTATAAATTTCTAATTATCATCGATGATCTTGATAGGATGACTAAATTCGAAATTGAACAAACATTAATTTTAGTTAAATCTTTAGCAGATTTTGATGATTTTATTTATTTGTTAGCTTTTGATGATGAAATAGTATCGGAATCCTTGTCGAATGTTCCTGAAAAATTTCAAAAACTTTTTTTGGAAAAAATTATTCAAGTTTATCTCACTGTTCCTAAATTCAGTGAATCTCATTTAAATGGATTGATTTCTGATAGATTAGAGGATTTTTATAAAAATTTTGTCATTGATGAAAGTAATGATGAAAATGTGGAAAATAATAGGGAATTGCCACAATCAATTCAAAAAGAATTTTTAGATATTTATTCTTATCTTAAAATGTTTTTTAAAAGTCCAAGAGATTTATACAGATTTATTAATATTTTAAATTTTAATTTTTCAGTTTTTAAAGATGAAGTTAATAGGAAAGATTTTATACTAATTCTTGCAATCCAATTATTCGAACCAAATATTTATCATGAAATAAAAAATAATAAGGATTTATTCATTGTAAATTATGTAAATTTAACTAAATTGGAAAAAGAAGAGAATAAAGGTTACATTGAGGATATTATTAAACTTAAGAGTAATAATTTATCTAAAAATATTGTTAGAGATATTTTATTTAAATTATTTCCTAAAATTGAAAGTTATTATAGGAATATTGAGTATGGTTCTGAATGGGATGATTCATGGAAATATGAACGCAGAATTTGTTCAAAAAAATTTTTTGAGAAATATTTCACTTTGACATTGGAAACAGATGAAATAAGTATTGTTTCAATACAAAATTTATTAAGTGCGTCAGATTCCAATAGTATTTCGGATACTATTTTGGAATTTAATAATAATCATAAAACAAAAGATTTATTTGATTTGATGATTAATCGTATGGAAGACATTCCCAAAGAAAATGCCCAGTATTTCATTTCATCATTGATTGATATTGGGGATTTACTTGAAATACCATATAATATGTTTTTTGATAAAAGAATTTATTTATCCAGAATTCTTCATGATTTATTGAAAAAATATGATACTAAAGATGAAAGATTTGAAGTGTTGAAAAATGCAATTTCAAATTCTAAGATGAGTTTATATGTTGCAGTGGATTTATTAGCCGGTTTTGATTTTGATTATAATAAGTTCGACTATAAAAATGATAAACCAAGTCCAGATGTTCTTATTTCAGAAGAACATTTGGAGGTTCTTGAAGAAATCATGAAAAATAAAATTAGGGAATGGGATGAAGATGGCAGATTATGGGAAAATCCTAATCTAGAAGGAATTTTATACAGTTGGAAATCATGGGATAAAGAAGGTTATGTGATTAAACGTGTTGGGGAATATACTGCTGATGATGAGAATTTATTAAAATTTTTAAATGGTTTTAAAAGTGTTGCAACAACTACTATGCATAGAAATTCTCCAAGTGATGTGGAGTTCAAACTCAATTTCAAATCTTTGGAAAATTATTTTGATTTATATGAGTTAAATGACCGTCTTAAAAGAATTGGTAAGCAATAACTGTGAATCGATTGGCTAAAATAATATTTTTAACTATGTGACAGAGCAAGATTTAAGATTTTATCAAAGAAGAACTTTTATTAGTTAATCTGATTATATAAATTTTTAAAGAGGATTACAATGTTTAATATTAAGCATTTGAAAATACAAAATGAGTTGTATACAATAATAGAGTCTGAATTTGAAGACAGATTGAATGACTTATCAAGAGTAAACGTATTTGTAGGTGCAAATAATTCTGGAAAAAGCAGGTTCATGAGATCTTTATTTTATATTGATAAAAATGCCAAATTGAATTTTTTACCTAATGATAAATGCTATGATTATTTTATGAATCAATCTAAGATTTTCAAGGATTTTATCAAAAATCCTGGTGAAAAGCGTTTTTATAATACTGAACATCAAGCGTATTCAATTGTCAATACTAACTTGGGCGAAATAGGATATTTTACTGAATCAGAAACTCCTTGTTCATCGTTAATTCAAATTAGCAAAAATGCGAATAGGCATGGAGTGGGGCATGGCTCTCAATTGTATTATTGTAAGGAAATTCTCAAAGAATACTTTGGAAAAATTAACTTTGATGATAATTTATTTAACTATAATTTTTATAAAATTTATATTCCTTCCTTAAGAGGTTTAATTCCATTAATTCCCAAAGATTTCATTCAAAATGATGATTTCTATAATGATTTTTATGCTGAAAGGATTAAACGAGATTATTTTGGCGAAAAATCAGATATTTTAGTTAATGTAAATGATTTCTTATTAAGTGGAGATGTTAAAACTAGAAACGCAATTATAAGTGGTTTGCAGTTTTATGAATATGTGAAAAATTATTTACTGGGAGATTTTGAGCAAAGGGAAATGATTCGCAAATATGAATCCTATTTGTCCGAAACGTTTTTTGAAAATGAAAATGTAGTGTTAATTCCAAAAGTAAATGATGATGTTTTAACAGTTAAAATTGGTGAGGAAGAACATAGAATTTATGATTTGGGGGAGGGCATTCAATCGATAATTTTAATAACTTTGCCGTTATTTTTATATTTGGAAAAATCTAAAGAAGAAAATACTACTGTTTTAGTATTCATTGAAGAGCCGGAAGTTAATCTTCATCCAATGTTGCAGAGGATCCTGTTAAATACTTTATTGGGGCCATTATTTGAAGATTATCAGTTTTTCATCACGACACACTCAAACCATTTTATTGACAGGTTATTTGAAGACCAGAATATCTCTATTTATTCATTTGATAAAAAAATAAATTATGCCGAAGGTTCTTCTGTCGAGTTTACTATTGAAAAAGTGGGTTTTGACCATTTACCTACTTTAAAACGATTAGGTGCGCTTCCATCATCTATTTTATCCCATAATTCCACTATTTTAGTTGAGGGCTCAACAGATAAGGAACATTATAGTTTATATTTTGAGTTATTTCAGCAACACCTTGAAAATAAAAAACCTAACTTTGAACGTTTTGTGGAGGGCATACATTTTTCATTTTTTAGAGGTGGAGGGTCAGAAGCAATTGAAAATGTAAAAGAATTTAAAGATATAGAAAAGGAAAGAATATTTTTAATTTTAGATAATGATTCAAAAGATGAAACAATTAAGAAAGAAAATTTATTTTCAGATATTGGTTATCAAAATTATTATATTTTGAATGTCAAAGAAGTTGAAAATTTAATCAATAAGGATGCTGTGATTAATATTCTTCAGAGGGTTTATAATATTCCAGATAGAAATATGAATAAGAATTTCGATGAAAATGAGTATTATGCTACCAATGATTTCTATGATTTCATTGTCAAGACGGTTTTAAAAGGCAATAAACCAGATAAGTTTCCCGAAAATAGATCTAAACTAAAAGATAAACTTAGCAGATATGAATCGAATTATACGAAAAGTTTTGATGATTTGACTGGAGAAGCTAAAAATGTTGCAATAGAAATTTACAAATTTATTAAAAAGAATAATCCAAAAAACTATTGATTCAGAGGTGATTAAATGGAATTTAAAGAATATTTCAATTTAATTTATATTGTAATAGTTTTATGTGTTATTCTGATAATTTATTTTTCGATGAATGCTGGTTTTTTGTTCATCGAAATTTATCATAATGAAACATTGACTATTCAATCAAAACTAGACACGGTAAGTATCTATTCAAGTTTGATTGTAGTTTTAGTTTCTATCATTAGCATATCTATAACCACCAAATATGCAAGGGATTCTTTAAATCAAACCAATGAATTAATCGAAGAGAATAAAAAGGATTTATTCATACAATTAAGGTTTGATGGGACAAAAAGGGGTGTTGATAAATTAATTAAGTATTTAGAATCTACATTTGGTGTTTATAATCAGTTAGTTAATTTATATAATTCAGATAATCCTGAAAAGGATAAATATTTATCGCCTAGAGCTTTTTTAGTATTGCAATATGTAAATATAATTTCTAATGAGGAACTGTTATTCGAATTGCCGGATTCTTTGAAAACAAATATTGAATCCGGATTTATAAATTTTAATGATGAATCTATATTAACTAGAATCTATGATTACTCAAATTTCAATGAATTATTGAAAAAATACGGGTTTGTCGATGATTATCATAAATATTTTTCTATTATCACTTCTAAAAACCCGCCTACTAAGGTAATTCAAAATTATATTTCTTATCAAAGTTGTATCAATGAATTTAACGCTGAAAAAGATTATGAACTGCAAGAATCTGTTTTTAGATATTACTATGGTTTTAAGAAAATTACTGTTGAAGATTTTTATAATTTTTATGTAGATATTTATAATGACTTAAAATTTCATACTACTGAAGAATTAATTCTAAGGGATTTTAAGTTTTAACAAAGTATAAAATAATGGTTGCAATTTTAAAAAAGTGGTAGGTTACTGATTGTAATCTACGATACTTCCACCATCAAACAAAGTTAATGTTTTGTTCATTTACAGAAAATAAACTTCGTTTTATCATTAATTTTAATGAATCTTATTGTTTCTGCTTTAATGACTATATAACCAGACTAACAAAGCCCAATATTAACATGAATAAAAAATATTAAAATTTTAATACATTGGCCGACTTTCTTCAAACAAGGAATTTTTGTATGAATCTCGTAGACTACAATCAGAATACTTCACATCTCAATAATTTCAATGTTAAAAATCATCTCTACTAAAGCAATGGCTTTAGCCGATTTATATAAACTGACATCCATACCTTTAACCACCCAATAAAAGGTGATTAAAGTGGTTTGTAAATCTAAATTAAATGAAGAATATCAATTAAATTACTCTTCAAAGACTGTCTTTGAATGTTTAAAAGAATCTCTGCCCAAAACTAAAATCGTAAGGGCTTATCCCAGAATAGTTGAAATCAATGATGCTGATATGGTGATTGACTGTATGACTCCAGGCTATAAAACCAAGATAACTGTAGTTCCGCTGTCTGATGATAAATCAACCGTAAAATTCTTTTTAAAATCTGCATCTCCCGGCCAGATTATAGATTTGTGGAACAGAAACAAAAAGAATGTAAAAGCAATCCTTGAACAACTCACAGCAGATCTCGAATCAAATAATTAATGATGTCCTATGAATATCAGAGCAATTTTGGAGATCTTTTTCGGCATATGTTTTTTTGTTGTTGCAAGCTTTCAGCAAAGCCCTTTAAATTTTTTCACTGCAGTTGTAGGGCTGATTGTTTTAATCAACGGAATCTATATTTTGGTTAGGCGAAATTAGCCAAAAAATCTTCAACACCATCACCAGTGTTTTTTTCTGCAATTTTTCATGAAAAATCATCATCAAAAGCGTATCTTTTGCATATTATTGTCTGTAATATACGTTTCTTTTATATATAAAATTTCATGAAAATTGTTCTGAGTTCGTAAAATTGTTTTCACTAAGTAATATTGTTCTTAAATCAAAGAATAAGTTTTTCTAATGTGTTATTCATAATATTGAGTTTTAATAGTTATAAACTCGCTATGTTCAATGGGGTGTATCGATTAAGCGAATAAACCTTATAACTGTTGTTGATGAACCTGTGATGGGGATATGTACTATAAATGTGCTGGGATTATTTATTTTAAAAATAATGGCTTAATCAATCATAATACTAATAAACAAAAGTTATGAAAACTTAAAAATGTTTAAAAAGTATGAATGGTTTGAAAACTGAGTATGGTTCATAGGAGGTGATAATGCTATGGGTGATGAAAAATTGAGATGCATTGCAGCAGTCCTAATGTTTGTGACAGCATTAATTCAACTGCTGAAATGCCTATTATGGGGTTAATTCCCCATAATACTTACTCATATTTTTCTAATCCAATAGTATATAATACTTCCTATAATCTCTTTTAAAAAGGTAGGGTCATGTTCAAAATACTGTTAATAATTATCCAAATTATATTGAGTCTAGCTATAATATATATGGGATACAAGAACCGAGATGGGCTCAGCATATTCATTGGCATCTGCTTGATAGTTATTTCAATATTATAATCTAAAAAAAGGGGAATAATGAAAATACTTGTGGAAAATCTTATGTGGTAATGAGGTATATAATATATACAATAACCAAAGTAAGTTCTTCAAACCAGATTGAAGTTCCCCTATATTTTAGTAAACATTATGGTATTGTTGCAGGTGATGAAATTTCATGGACAAACACAGAATGGGGGGGGATACTATTGAAAATTGAAAAGAAAGTCACTGAAGATGACATAATTGGATTAATAAAAAGTGAATTGCCATACAACTGTGTTGAAATTAAAAAGAGGGGATCAAAAGGATTGAAATGGGATAACTTGAGATTTGCAGATATCTCTTAATATTGCATCATGATTGAAAAGATCAAATCAAATAATGTTGTCCGGTCACTTCAAAAATTAAAATCAGAAGATAAAACAATCTTTGAACCAATGTTGTTTAAAAAATACGATTATTTGATTTAAGGTTGTAACATTTCCAACCCTCAGGTTAATTTTTTTCATACATAATCTAAAAGAGGAAATTATCTCCATCTGCATTAATGAAGTGAATGTGGTTGATGATTAAGCTATTTTTTGGTTGATGATTAATTTTTTTAAATTCCTTAAACTGCTTGTTTTTTAATTATAAGCATTTTAATTCAAAATAAAAAATTGGTGTTGGTTGATGATTAAGGTTGATGATTAGTGTTTTGAAAAATTCATGCTAATGTATATTTTGTAGTTCTGCCTCTTCCAGTACTTTTTATTAACTTTTTATTTTTTAATTTTTGAATAATCTTATAACTGGCCTGCGGAGAGATATTCAACATCTTTTGGATATCTTTGTTCTGAATAATTTCTTTTTCTTCAAGAAGGTTTAATACTGAAATTTCATTTGGAGTCAATTCGATGGTTCTGTCATATCTTGATGTGATTTTGGACAGATTTAATACTTCTGATTTGACTTGATCAATTGAATATAATACTCCCTGACAAAAATATTCTAACCAGTTTGTTAAATCGTTGTTTTTGTCTGCACTGTTCAGCGCAGCAGTGTATGCCTGTCTGTCCTGATTGTAATATTCATCTAAAGTGAAATAGTTATTGATGTTAAATCTGTGGATGGATAAGATTAATGTTGCCATTAGTCTGCTGGTACGGCCGTTCCCATCAATGAACGGGTGGATGCGCACTAATTCATAATGGAGAATTCCTGCGATGATGACGGGATACAGTTCAGCTGTTGAATTGTTCAGCCAGTCCAATAATTCGTCAATTAGGTAGGGTACTTTGTATGAGTCCGGGGGCACATAATTTACCTCTCCGGTATGGGGATTGCCAATGACTACTGGAGTATCTCTGAATTTGCCTTCATATTTGCAATCTCTTAACAAGTCTTTTGTCAAATCCTTATGCACAGACAAAATTGTGTCTTTTGTAATGATTTCATCGGAATAGTCATTTAAATGATTCAATACATTGAAATAATTCAATACTTCCTGTTCTGCTTTTGTAGTTGGTTTTTGATTGTTATTAATTAATGTTTTTACTTCATCTAAATTTAATGGATTTCCTTCAATTGATGTTGAATAGTGTGAAGACTTAATGAGGGCGTCCTGTTTTAATTGAGTATCGTATGATGGGATTATTTTTGTATGGCTAATGACTTCTTTAGCTGAAGCGATTTTTGCAATATAATTAACGATTTTGTTTGTAAAGGTAAATTTTGGTTCATACATAATATCAGCTTATTTTTCTTAATTGTTACTATGTATATGGTTGATGATTAAGTTATTTTTTGGTTGATGATTAATTTTTTTAAATTCTTTAAACTGCTTGTTTTTTAATTTTAAGCATTTTAATTCAAAATAAAAAATTGGTGTTGGTTGATGATTAAGGTTGATGATTAGTGTTTTGAATTCACAGTTAAACTCGGCAATTGCATATGCAATTTTCAGGATTGCAAAACACCTAAAATTTCACTGCCCGATATGAAATAAGCTTAAACTTTTATATGCTAGGTTTGATAAACATTACATACAATGAATCGATCTGTTAAAATTTTACTTGTAATGCTTATTTTGCTTGTTGCTTTTGCAGCAATAATAACTTTAACACAAGATAAGGACCCGTTTTTAAATGAAAATACAACAATTCTTGGAAGCAACTCCAACGGTACAGTCTACAAGATGGTGTGCGGAAACAATTCGTCTTCAGATACTGCTATCGTGATACTGGGAGTTCACAGCCTTGAAAGCGGAATTCACAACGCTACCTATGAGGCATTATTGAATTTCACCCATGACAATTCCCTAAATAGAAAATACATTGTTTACTTTATCCAGCTAAACTTCAAGGACAGCGGAATGAACACAAGCGACTATGATACCAACAGACATATGGGTGAGCTTCTGGCACATGACTATATCGTTCCGGACATTGAAAACTATAATCCTTACGTTGTAGTTGACGTTCATGAGATGGAAAGCTACTGGGACCTCCAGAGATATGTGGGAGTCCTTGACAACAAGTCCGATGTGGAAAGGGAGTATGCAAAAGAAATCGGAAGTAACATAAACTATCCTGTGTATCCAATCAGAGGTGGAACTTCACCTGAATGGGTTACAATACCGGTTTCCCAAAAGCATCACAATACAATTCTCTTTGAAACCGCACAAAGCGACACACAGTACAACAAGACTCTCACTGCTATCGAATTGGTCAGGGCCATTGACCGTCTGACAGTCTATTGAACCGTAATGTGATGAAATTCAGTGTTAAAAGCAGAACTATTGGTCGTTAATGTCAAATGAGGTTATTTTGCAAGGGTTTTTTCGACGAAATCCTTGCTGACATTTAGTGTTTCAATTATTTCGTTAATTGTGCATCCGTGGTTTTTAAGGTTGATTATTATTTTTTCATTGTTTTCATTTATTTTGTCTTGTGCGTATTCTTGTGCGTATTCTTCTACATTTTTCATGTTTCCACCTACTATGTTGGTTATTCTTTTTCTTAGCATGAATTTTGTTGATATTATTGGTAGTATTTGTTTTTGGTGAATTGTGTATTGTTCTTTGTGGATTTTGATGTTGGTTTTTTTTGGGAGTCAAGGGATTTCGCAAGTGTTTTTTCGACGAAATCCTTGCTGACATTTAGTGTTTCAATTATTTCGTTTATTGTGAATCCTTTGTTTTTAAGGTTGATTATTATTTTTTCAGTGTATTTATTTAGTTTGTCTTCTGCATAGTCTTGTGCATAGTCTTGTGCGTATTCTTCTACATTTTTCATGTTTCCACCTACTATGTTGGTTATTCTTTTTCTCAGCATGAATTTTGTTGATATTATTGGTAGTATTTGTTTTTGGTGAATTGTGTATTGTTCTTTGTGGATTTTGATGTTGGTTTTTTTTGGGAGTCAAGGGCAAGGGGTTTTTTTGTGATCTTATTTCGCAAGTGTTTTTTCGACGAAATCTCTGCTTCTTCCGGTTATTTTTAATATTTCTTCTATTGTGTGGCCGTGGTTTTTAAGGTTGATTATTATTTTTTCATTGTTTTCATTAACTTTGTCTTTTGCATAGTCTTGTGCGTATTCTTCTACATTTTTCATGTTTCCACCTACTATGTTGGTTATTCTTTTTCTCAGCTTTTTGTCTTTGACGAATTTGTCGCATAGCATCAGGACGATTCCTTTGGCAAATTGTGCAATGTCATTTTTCAATCCTGATATATTGGTAATAAGTTCCGCTGAATCAAGAATGCTGGTTTCTATATCTTTTTCACTTTTCATGAAGCAAAATAAGCTTATCATGAGTAATTCCTTTTCAGTGAAGTGTTCATCATGTTTTATTTTGGTGGTCATCTTATTTATAAGCTTGTCTTTGTCAATACTTTTTAAGGAATGGATATATATCGGAAAGCATGAATCCGGATTGATATTGTACCATTTTGTCTTTTCAAGTTCAACAGTACTTAAAACATGCACTTCAATCGGCTTTTTGGATTTGATTTTGACCTGGTCGATTATTGCGCTGTAGAAGCGAAATCTTCGTTTGTCGTTAACATCCACATAGCTGCTTTGAAATTCTAGAATTATTATTTTTTCTTCCAGCTCAAAAACAAGGTCCGGCTTGTACATTTTGGGATCTACAATTCCGTATTCTGTCTGATGCACTTCCACTATTTTTCCTTTGATATTCATGATTTCTATCAGTTCCTGCCCATATTTCTGGCCTTCAATCTTAAAAATGGTGTCCTCGTGAAATTTCATATGTTTTCACCTCTTTTAAATTTATTATTCTTTAATTTGATTTTTAAAGGTTATAAACCTTTTGATTTAAGTATAAATCAATATTATTAGGTTAATATAATAAAACAAGAACAAATAAATATTTATATGTAATTATAAATAATATTCATCAGAATCAATATTGATTTTTCAGAGGTGTTGGTCTGTCGGGGGATTGAATTGCATTTTCAAGTAAGTGTTTCACAAATGTGTGAGAAAATTTGAGGTTAAATTAGTCATTTCCGAAATTCTTTTATTAAATGATTTACATAAATATTTCCAGTTAAAACAATTTCGGTGAAAAAATGAGTGAAGTATATAGAACTTTTACATCTGAATCCGTAACACAAGGACACCCGGATAAAGTAGCAGACATCGTTTCAGATGCAATTTTGGATGCATACATGGCACAGGACCCTAATTCACACGTAGCATGTGAAACCTGTGTAACTACCGATTTCTGTATGGTATTCGGTGAGATAACATCAGATGCAGACCTTGATAAGGATGATATTGAAAAAATCATAAGAGACACTATTATTGAAATAGGTTACGATAATCCTGATTTGGAATTCGACGGCCACAAATGTGAAGTTGTAAACAGGCTCCACGCACAGTCTCAGGACATCAACCAGGGTGTTGACAGGGGAGATGAAGAAACCGGTGCAGGAGACCAGGGTATGATGTTCGGTTTTGCAACAAACGAAACAGAATCTCTCATGCCGTTCCCGATTGATCTTGCAAGAAAACTTACAAACAAACTTACCGAGTTAAGGGAATCCGGTGAAATCCCATACCTCAGACCTGACGGTAAAGCACAGGTATCAGTCAACTATGATGAGAACGGAAACGTTTTATCACTTGATGCAGTAGTTCTTTCAACCCAGCATGACGAAAGCGTTTCAGACGACCAGGAAAAACTCAAAGAGGACATCAGAGAAAAACTCTTCAAGGCAGTTATTCCTGAAGGACTCATGACTGAAAACACCAAAGAGCACATCAATCCGACAGGTAAATTCGAAATCGGAGGACCTCATGGTGACGCAGGTCTTACCGGACGTAAGATTATTGTAGATACCTACGGAGGTTATGCAAGACACGGTGGAGGAGCATTTTCAGGAAAAGACTGTACCAAAGTGGACAGAAGCGCATGTTACATGGCAAGATATATTGCTAAAAACATTGTAGCTTCAGGGCTTGCTGAGAAATGTGAAATCCAGCTTTCATATGCAATCGGTGTAGCAGAACCTACTTCTGTAATGGTAGATACCTTTGGAACAGGTGTTGAAACCACCAAGAAAATGGAAGAAATCGTACGTGAAAACTTCAAATTGACTCCTGACGGAATTATTGAAACCCTTGACCTCAGACATACAGGATACAAACAGACTGCAAAATACGGTCACTTCGGTATTGAAGGTCTTCCATGGGAGAAAACCGACAAGGTTGACGATTTGAAAAAATATATTAAAGAATAGCTCTTTGAGCTAATTTCTTATTTCTTTTTTTTTAAAATTCTAATGAATTGCTAAATTTTAATCTACATATTACAGTTAAAAAATCTCATTTTTAAATTATAGTCAACTTAAATTTACATTTACTTTTATTATATTAACAGTTGGTCAAAAAAATAGTATAATTATTAATCGTTTCTTTAACTATTTGCACACTAAAAATCATGTGACAAAAATAAAAAATTGGGGGAAATGTCATTTCCACCAGTCAAGTTTTTCCTCGTCAAGCCCTATTGAGCTTGCCTTAAACACGGGATTTTTTCCAGATTTCTTTTGAATTTCATAATCCTTCAGACAGTCAATTGCGGTTTTACCCATAATCGCACATGTTGGAAGGTTGATAAGTGTCATAAGGCCCATTGTAATGTCTGCCATCGCCCATGCAGCATCCATTGGGATTATCGCTCCCACAAATATGATTACGGTAGCCGCCAGGTAAAATATTCTCATGAATCTTTTTGATGGTTTTTGTTTTTTGTTGAGAAATGCCAGGGCGTTGTCCACATAGAAAAGGTTTCCAAGAAGTGTTGTGAATGCAAAAAGAACCATTGCAACGGTAATGTAAACCGGTCCTGCAGTTCCCATAACTGTTGAAAGCGCATTCTGCACATACGGTGCACCTGAAACTGCGGCATCTCTTGCAACTCCTGTTGAAAGACACATTAGTGCGGTAGCTGAACATATGAGAAGTGTATCAATATAAACTGATAAAGTCTGTACAAGTCCCTGTTTTGCAGGGTGTGAAACGCTTGCTGATGCTGATGCGTTTGGAGCTGAACCTACGCCAGCTTCATTTGAAAAGAGTCCTCTTTTAATTCCGTATACGAGACATGACCCTACAAATCCTCCGGCGATTGACTGGAAATCAAAGGCATCCTGGAATATGATCATAATCATTGAAGGAATGTTTGCATAATTGATTAGAATGATTATAGCAGCGATTGCAACATAGATTATTCCCATTACAGGAACGATTGTACCTGTAACCTTAACGATTCTTTTGCCGCCGCCTAAAAGGCAGTATCCGGTCAGTATTGCAAGTATTGCGCCGATAATGATTGGGGTGGTGTTGGCATTGTAAAATGCATAGTCCATAAATGTTGACTGAAGATTGTATGAACATAACAGGTTGAATCCGACTGCGTAGGTTGCAATCAGGAAAATACAAAAAAGAGCAGCAATTTTAGGTTTGTTCAAACCATGTTCGATATAGTATGCCGGACCTCCGTAGAACTGTCCGTTTTCATCTTTTCTTTTGTAAATTTGTGCTAAAGTACTTTCAATGAACGCTGAGGACGCTCCTATGATACACATAAGCCACATCCAGAAGCACGCCCCTGGTCCTCCGAGACATATTGCTGTTGAAACACCGATGATATTTCCGGTACCTACCCGTGAAGCGGTTGATACAAGCATTGCCTGCAGGGAAGATACGGAATCGCTGTCGCCTGAAGGTTCTAAAAGAAGTCTTATTGACTCAAAAAGCATTCGAATCTGCACGCCTCTTGTACGTGCGGTAAAATAAAGGCCTGCTGCAGCCATTACAATAATCAGTAGCGGAAAGTACATAAAGTCATCAATCGTATTTAAAATAAAAACAATATCCAGCATAATTTATCACTTTGTCTTGAATTTTCTCTCTCTATATATTGTTTATATTGGAGTTGATAGTATAATAAACTATACATTATCCTTCAAAACATGAGTAAAGCAAAAAAAGCTTTTAAAATTAAACACGGATAAAAAATTTAAGCAATAAATCTGATTGACTTTCATTAATGTAGTGATTTTTTAAAAAAAGTAAAAAAAAGAGATAATTTAGTCATTTGCTAAATTATCAAAGTATCCCTGAATGAATACGACAGGTGTTCCCTTATCACCGGAACCGCTTGTAAGATCACAAAGTGAACCGATTAAATCAGTCAGTCTTCTAGGTGTAGTTCCTTCTGTAATCATCTGGCCGGTAAGGTCCTTGTCTTTGGTTCTGATTTCCTCTTTGATTGCTTCTTTAAGCTCATCGCCTTTCAAATCAGCAAATTTGTTGTCTGAAACATATTTGAGTTTGATTTCATTAGGTGTTCCGATTAGTCCTGATGTGTGTGCAGGGGATACTACCGGATCTGCCAGTTCCCAGATTTTTCCGACAGGGTCCTTGAATGCTCCGTCACCGTAAACCATAACTTCAATCTGTTTGCCGGTAAGCTCAATCAGTCTTTTTTGAACTTCGTTTACGAGCTCATCGCCTGTTTTCGGGAAGAGTTTGAGTTTTTCTTCGGTTGCCTTGTTTGAACCGAGAAGTCCGTATTCAGGGTTGAATCCTGAATCTCCAACAGGTTCAGTTAAGACCTGGTGCATTCCGTATACGTTTGCTCCAAGGCTTTTGAGCAGTTTTGTGGTTTTTTCTCTTGTGTGAATGTCACAGCTTAAAACATCATTGGTGTAATCGAGAATTGTTTTGACATCGTTTGAAAATACGAATTCAACTTCACAGTCTTCGCTTTCAATAAGTTCACGGTAAAAATCAATCATGTTGATTCCGGTAAACGGATGTATCCATGAACCGAAAGTTTCTTCGTATTCGCTTTCGGAAATAACGCTTGCAAGATTGTATTTACTTTCTTCTAAAATCTCTTCATCTAAAATACCGTTTCCAACTTCATCTGATGGAAATGAGGTTAAAAGAGTAATCTTGTCCATTCCTCTTGCAATACCTTTAAGTACAATAGAAAATCTGTTCCTGCTTAAAATCGGATTGACTACACCGATTTTTTTGGATGGGAATTTTTTCACTAAATCTGCAGCGACATCGTCTACAGTTACGTAATTTCCTTCTGAAATTCCAACAACAGCTTCGGTTATTGCAACAACGTCCTTGTCTCTGAATTCAAATCCTTCGCTTTCCTTTGCAGCCATAAGTGAATCTACAACTATGGTTGCTAAATCATCGTCTTTTTTAATAATTGGTGTTCTTATTCCACGTACTACAGTACCAACACATCTCATTTTTCTTGCTCCTAACTCATAGGTCGGATTAAAATAAGTAACCCAATAACTTTATATCATTCCATATATTTATAGTTAAAGTATGATTTAATGATTTGATTCATCTAAAATTTTAAATATTTTTTAAGACAAATTAATCTTTATCTTATTTTTTGGTGATATTTGATGAAAAATGCTATTATACTTGCGGCAGGCAAATCAAACAAGTTTGCCCCATTTACCTATGAAAAGCCCAAAGGACTTTTTATAGTCAGAAACGAGGTTTTAATCGAAAGACAAATCGAACAGCTCATTGAAGCGGGAATTAAAGATATCTATATCATTGTAGGATACATGAAGGAAAAGTTCTTCTACCTTGAGCAGAAATATCCTCAGGTCAGCCTTATTGTAAACAACACATTCGGAAGATACGGAAATCTCTACTCACTTTTCTCCGCACGCCAGTACCTTTCAGACACTTTCATATGCTGTGCTGATCACTACTTTTTGGAAAACCCCTTTCTTGACGGCAACGATGACAACATATCATACCGTACCTGCGCATATCTTGAAGGAAATTTCAGGGAGTTTTCAGTAGACTATTCAAATTCAGACATTATCACCGGATGCTACATCGGAGGCCGGGACAAGATGGCGATGATCGGACCGGCATACTTTAACAAAAGCTTTTCTGAAGAATTTAGAAAGCTGATGGAGGATGAGATAAACAACTTCGGCGTTGCAAACATGTACTGGGAGGAGTTCTATGCCTCACACATCAGGGATCTGACACTGACTTTAAAGCAGGTTGATCCCTCAAAGCTTCTGGAGTTTGATGATATTGACGATTTAAGGCAGTTTGACTCCGATTTTCTTTTGAATGTGGACTCTGAAATCATCACTAACATCTGCGATACTTTAGATGCCCATCCGAATGAAATAAAAGATATTGAAATCGTACAGGCGGGCCTTACAAACGTATCTTTCAAGTTCTCAATAAAGGACACTCCATACATCTACAGACACCCTGGAGGAACCGCTGACAATCTCATTGACAGGACCTCGGAGCTTTATGTTCAGAGAATGGCAAAAGAAATTGGAATTGATGAGTCAGTAATATATATGGATGAGTCAGGCTGGAAGCTTTCATACTACGTTCAGGGCATTGTCGAGTGCGATTTTATAAAAAACTCAGATCAGCTTGAAAAAGCAATGGAATACATTCACAAAACCCATGAAATTCCGATAACTGATGATGTTAAAGTTTTTGACGATGTGGCTGAAGGTAAAAAGCTCATGAAAATAGCATCAGCAACAAAAGGAAATCTCTTCAGGGAATTTGAAGATATCATCGAAAAAGTCAATGTCCTTGACGGACTCGTCAAGGCAGAACAGGAAAAATACGGAATTGAACCTGTAATTTCACATAATGACGTTTATGAGCCTAACTACATTGCAAATGAAGATAAGCAATTATACCTAATCGACTGGGAATATGCTGGCATAAACGATCCGTTAAATGACATTGCATGCATTATCGCAAGATATGACTACTCGGAAGAGATAAGGGAGATGTTTTTAGAGGCATATTTCGGCCGTGAACTCACTGAAGCCGAACATCGCCATGCAAGAGCCCAGGCAGTTCTGTGTGCATTCTACTGGTTCTGCTGGGGACTTTACAAGGGAAGCGTAGGGGACGATGACGGATTTTTCTTCATGCCGTCCTACAGATATCTCTCAACACACATTGACGAAGCCCTTGAAAGCTATGAGGTGATAAAATGAACATTCCAATAATACTTGCAGGAGGGGTGGGCTCAAGAGTCGGAGCAGACAGGCCAAAACAGTTTATCGAGGTTTTTGAAAAACCGATACTTGTATATACAATTGAAGCGTTTCAGAATCATCCTGAAATTGATGCAATTGAAGTGGTCTGCATAAAAAGCCATATTGATTATTTGAAGGAACTGATAGATGAGTACTCACTTACTAAGGTAAAGTGGATTTGCGAGGGAGGAGAGGACTTCCAGCACTCTGTAATCAACGGAGTCAACAACCTCAAAGGAAAAATCAATGATGATGATATCGTGCTGGTCCACTACGGTGCATCTCCGTTCATTTCAGATGAAATTATCTCAGATGCAATCAGGGTATGCAAAGAGAAGGGAAATTCTGTTCCTGCAATGCCTTCACCGATTTTGATGGGAACCAATGACGGTGATAAATCCACAAAATGGGTTGACAGGGATAAGGTGCTTATGCTTACCTCACCGCAGTGCTTTAACTTTGCATATGTCTGCCAGCTTTATGAAGAGGCAATAGAGAAAGATTTAATTGATAAGGTGGAGCCTCACACAACAACTCTGATGTATGAGATGGGAAGGGAAATCTATCCTTCAAAAACCAATCAGACCAATATCAAGATTACAACTGCTGAAGACATTGATTTATTCAGAGGTTATGTGATGGCGAAAAAGTCGCAGTAGTCACAAATTGTATATAGGATAGTGGATATATAGTTACTTTGGAGGACTGAAACTTGGATTTTAAAATTTCTGTTGTCATGGCTGTTTACAACAAAGAGAAGTATGTAGCTCAGGCAATAGAATCAATCATCAGCCAAACTTTGGATTTTGAAAAAAACATCCAGCTGATTTTAGTAAACGATAAAAGCAGCGACAACACCAGGGATGTTTTAGAAAAATACCAGGCGAAGTATCCTCAAAACATCATTCTCATAAACAATGAAAAGAACATGGGTTCGGCCTATTCCAGAAACCGTGGCCTTAAATACGTTGAAGGAAAATATGTCAACTTCCTTGACAGTGACGATTACATGTCAAAGGACGCATTCAAGACTGCATGTGAGTTTCTGGACAAATATCATGAAGTAAACATCGCATCCATTCCGATTGTCTATGTTGGAGTCAAAAGAGGAGACCATAACCTTAACTTCAAATACCAAAAGGACCAGATTGTAAACGTAATAACTGACCCTGCCTATATACAGCTTTCAGGAGCTTCAGCCTTTTTCCGCTTTGACAAACTTAAGAATTACCATTTCAACGAGAATTTAAGAGTTTCAGAAGACGCCCTAATGATAAATCAGATGCTTATGGAAAATCCACTTTTAGGATTTCTCTCAAAGCCTACATATTACTACAGAAAGGACGGAACCCAGAATTCTCTTATAACCTCATCAGCAAGTACCAGGTCCTATTTTACAACACGTATTGATGAATATTTTCTCAATCTTATAGATTGCGCCAAAGAGAAGCTCGGAAATGTTCCGAAGTTCATCCAGTATGTGCTCATGTATGACCTGCAGTGGATTGTGGAGATAAGAAAAATCGACACACTGCTTTCAGATGAGGAGATGAAAACGCTTTTTGAAAAGATTTTGGAGATTCTCTCATATATCGATGAGGACGTTATATTCAATCAGCGTTCAATTCCGGCAGCTTTAAAGGCTCATGTAATTTCAATGAAACGTCACGGATGGGACTATTTAAATGATAAGAGAAATGCAGTTGACAATTTCAAGCTGAATTCAGTATTTATAGACAACTTTTTCTTTTTAAATGAAAATGAAATCGAAATACAGGGGATTTTAACAGATTTTACTCAAGGCACTGAAATTACAGCAGTTGTTGACGGAGAGGAAATTCCAGTAACTGAGATATTGTATCCTCAGCGTGACAATTATTCCCTGAACTTCAATTACGGATTCAATCACTGCTTTAAAGTCACTGTTCCATATAAGGAGGGTACTGAAATATCATTCAAATCACAGAATACTGACTTAAGCATAAGCTATAATCAGACATCAAGGCTTAATGATGTGTCAGGATATAAGCTTTCAAAAAACAGTATTGCAATCGCTTCAGAAGATAAAATCATTGTTAAGGCCAAATCACTTGCATCCGCATTTGTACTGGAGCTTAAGACAATCAGGAGAATGTTTTCAACACGTTCTCAGGGTTGGGTTACAGGAGTATTTTTAAGATTTCTCAATATAGCCGCATATCCGTTTTTAAGAAACAGGCGCATATGGCTTTTTATGGATTTGCCGAATGCCGCAGGGGATAACGGACTGGAGCTTTTCAGATACGTAAACTCCACAGACTCCAAAGTCAAATCATATTTCGTCCTGGACAGCGCTCCCGAAGAGGACTATGATTATTATGTAGGATCTAGAATGCATAAAATCAGAAGGCTTTTCGGTTTCAATAAAAAATCAGAGCAGTTTCTTGAAATTGAAAAAATAGGCAATGTCCTAGCCTACAGGTCAATAAAGCACAGGCTCTTTGCACTTTTCAGCGAGTTTATAATCACATCTCACCCTGACAATACCATTATCTATCCGTTCTGGGGAAACTATCCTCACCTTTCAGGGCTTATGAAATCAAAGACTGTATTTCTACAGCACGGGGTTACAAAGGATACAGTTTCAGAATGGCTCAATCAATTTGACAAGCCTCTTGCAATGCTTGTAACTGTTTCAGACAGGGAAAAAGAATCTTTCAAAGATCCGACCTACGGGTATTCGCAGGATATCGTAAAGACACTGGGTTTTCCAAGATTTGACAGGCTCGAGGACAATAACAAAAGGGAAATAGTAATAATGCCTTCATGGAGGCGCCAGCTTGACCAGCTTTCAGCATCCGATTTTGTTAAAACAAACTTCTACAAGCTTTTCAATCAGCTTATCACTGATGAAGAGCTTATAAATTATGTTGAAGAGCACGGATATAAACTGGTTTTCAAGCCTCACAGGAATCTTCATAAATTCATAACTGCATTTACAAATCATCCTGACGTCAAATTCGATTTGGACCTTTCAAACTACAGCGATACCTTCAGCAATTCTTCACTTATCGTAACGGACTACTCCTCAATCGCTTTTGACTTTGCATATCTCAAAAAGCCTCTCATATACTACCAGTTCGACAACAACTACCACTTTGATGTTGAAAAAGCATATTTCAGCTATGAAGATGACGGATTCGGACCTGTCGCCAAAAGCCACGATGAGCTTAAACGTCATATCTTTGAGATAATTGACAGGGGATGTGAGATGGATGGGGTTTATCTTAAACGGGTAGATGAATTCTTTAAATACATTGACAAAAACAATTCCAGAAGGGTTTATGAAGAGATTCTCAGACTTGACAACTATTATTAAATATTTCAAAATACTAATTTTAATCATGGAATTTATGGATGTATTACTAAAAAGAAGGTCAACCAGAAAATTCAATGATGAAAAAATCACCAAAGAAGAACTTGATTCAGTTTTGCGCGCAGGACTGCTGGCGCCGTCAAGCATGAACAGAAAACCGATTAATCTTATGGTTGTTGAAAGGAAAGAAACTTTAAAAGAACTTTCCCAGGCAAAAGACCATGGGGCTGAACTTCTTGCAGATGCCGATAAGGCAATTGTGGTTCTTGCAGATACAATGATAAGCGATACCTGGTGTGAGGATTCATCAATTGTTCTGACATACCTGCATTTAATGGCAACCGATTTGAATCTGGCAAGCTGCTGGGTGCAGATACACATGAGAAAGAAAGATGGTGTATATGCGGAGGAAGTTGTAAGGGATATTTTAAAAATTGATGATCATTACAGGATTGCAGGAATTATGGCTCTTGGCCATTCAGATGATATTCCGCAACCTCACAGTCCGGATGACATTGATAAAAACAAGATTCATTTTTTAGTTTAGTCACTTTTACCCCGTGAAAAGTGACATAATCTTTAAATATGGATTTTGATAAACTTTAATTTAACTATTAAAGGAGTTTTTAATATGCACGTAAAAGATTTACTTGATGATTTAGGATTAAGATTAAAATTGCCTCAGCACTGGTTTTCAACAGACATAAGCAACGATTTTGAAGAAGGGGAACTTGTCCAGAACGATGAAATAATCAAAATCGAAGCTCATGGAAAAGACAACAGAAAAGTTATTGTCATTGACGTTAATGATGGAATGAGCGTTGTAACAGTATTTCCCGACGGTAAAGTCATTGGCGTTAAATACTTGAACAACAAGGATGATTTTGAATACATCGGAAAGCCATCTGAGCTTTATTACTGATTTTTTAAAATTAAATTTATAATTTGTGTGGCTGGCGAAATTAAATTACATAATATTTAAATATTTATAAAATATACTTAAAAACAATACAATTAGGAGGATAATACTATGGCTGATAAAAAAGCTCCTGCAGATGGCTGGCCTGTAATCAGTGGCGATTACATTGTTGGGGACCCAGAAAGTCCAGTTGCAGTAACAACTCTTGCTTCACACATCGAAGCAGAACTTTCCGGAGCAGCTATTGCAGGACCATGTAAAACAGAAAACTTAGGTATCGAAAAAGTAGTTGCAAACATCATTTCAAATCCGAACATCCGCTTTCTGATTCTGGCGGGTGCGGAAGTGCAGGGACACATTACCGGTCAGAGTTTCAAGGCGCTTCATGAAAACGGTGCAGATCCTGATAAAAAGAAAATCATCGGAGCAACCGGAGCAATTCCTTTTGTTGAAAACGTTCCTCTCGAAGGTGTTGAAAGATTCCAGCAGCAGCTCGAAATTGTTGATTTGATTGATACTGAAGACATCGGTGCAATCCAGTCCAAAATCAACGAATGCGTTGAAAAGGATCCCGGCGCACTTGAAGCCGAACCGATTGTCATGGAAGTTGATGAAGAAAACGAGAAAATGGTAATTGTCGATAAAAAGAAAAAAGAAAAGAAGGCTGAAGCTTAGGCTTTGGCTTTTTACTATTTTTTTACAGGATGATGTAATATATTTTTCACTAAAATATTTTCTCACTTCGCAGTATTTGTGCCTGTGCACATAATCACTTTTGTGTTTTTTCCTACAAAATGCAGAAATAACACAAAACTTTATATACTAGTTTATGCATAAATTTAACCAACATGATGATACTTTGAATTTTTTAGGAAAATCATGTTAAAATAGTTAAGTTTATATACTATTATGAATAATGTAATATTGCACCTTGTATTTTGTAGAAAAATGCAAGAACTTTTAGAAAGTTTTTTTCTAAAAAAGATTGTTGAACAACACCACATAATGTGGATTTTTATAAAAAAATAGGGGTGATAATATGAACCATAACCATTCAATTAACTGGAGTGACAAGGTAAAAAGCCTTGATAAAAATATCAGAGATGAAATAGGCATCGAAGGTGAAAACGAAGCCAAGCACATCCTGATTAGAGTGCAGACAAAATCCGCCGAGGCGATTGAACCTGCATTCATTGTTGGAGAGGATGAAACATTTCTCGACCTCTTTGTACTGTCCGCCCAGGGACACGGAATAACTTCAACTGCAGTGCTCAAGGACAACATTCAAAGTGTCGGAGTCATAGGAGGGGTGTCAGCAGAAAAGGTTGACCCTGCTGAAATACCTGAAAGCAGCCTTCTCGATGATGTTGATGGATTATACCAATAGAATGCTTATTTCAGCCACCGCATTGTTTAGGGAAGCTCACCACTTCCCACACTAAACCAACTGAGGCGAAAAATCATGAAAAAAGTCAAATTAGCACAAATTGCTGAAATCTCAACAGGCCTTTCATACAGAAGATATCTGGATGATGAAGGTAAGGAATTTGATGTAATACTTCAGAGATCAATAAAAAAAGACGGAATAATTGAAGATTTCGAAAAAGTCAGAATGAATCCCAAATACATTAAACCACACCATATCACCAGACCTGGAGACATTCTGATGAAAATGCCATATCCCTATGATGTAGTCTGCGTAAAGGAAAAAGGACTGGTTGTAAGTGACAGGATAGCTATCATACGCCTCGACAAGTTTAACCATCCACCATTCATAGCTCACCTGCTCACCAACGCCCATGTTCAAAAGCAGCTTTATGAGCTTGCAAGTGCCGAAAGGATTGCTCATGCATCTCTCACACAAATCAAAGAGCTTGAGCTTGTCCTTCCAGACCTAATAACACAGAAAAAGTATGCAGAACTCCTTGATACTATAAACGAAAAGATCATCGAGGATTTGAAAGTAGTCGAATATGACCGAAGACTTAAAGAGGGAATACTCAACGAACTATGGGGTGAAATGCCATGAGGAATAAATACTCCAACAATCTTCGCAATTTAAGGACAATTATCTCTAAAATCCGCCAGATTCGCATAACTCCCGATATCTCCTATATGGTGGCCTACACATTTCTTTATAAATACTGCTCAGATTCACTGAAAGAATATCTCCTGATGCTGATTGAGGATAAGGCCATAACTCTGGATGAGGCATACTCTGACGAAAAGTGCCTGAAAATGTTTAAATCCCAGTCAATCCAGAAACACGGATTTTTCATAAACAGTCCTGACTGCTTTTTTGATGAGGTAATAAACAGGAGCTTTTCTGAAAATTACTTTGTATATACATTCTTCAAATCATTTTCCGGAAGTATAGAGTTTGGTGAGAAATCAAACTATGAAAAATACTTCCATTTCATATTTGACGTATTAAAGGATGTTGTCAACTTCAACAAATATGAATTTGAAGGGGAAAACCATATCATTGTCAAGGATATTGTCTATGCCATATCCAAGATGGATGTTTTTGAAAGGGAATATCCCTTCGAAAAGGTATTTGACAGACTGTGCGAGTCACGTCTTTTTAGAATTGACACTGATCCGGATTATATAACTTCAATTCTATCATCTCTGATAGCTGAAAGCAGATATTCAATTGGCGATATCTACAATCCATTTTTAAACGATGCATCAGCACTGATTGATCTTTCTTACCGCTATAATGCAGGATTCAGACATATCTATGCAAGAAGCAATGACAGATTAACATACTGCACAAATATCGTCAAGTTCACAATTGGATATTATGATATGGATAGCGTATTTCTCGAATTCGGCTCTCCTTTTGAAGCAATGGATATTTCCGGAAAATCCTTTGACGTTATAACTGCAAGAATTCCTCCAATCACAAATAAAAATTTTCAAAGACTCAGCAGGGCTCAAAGCATGGAGATTGCAAAGCAGAACAAAAGAAAAGAGCTTCAAAGTCTCCTGGCAGATAACTTCAACATTGACGAAGAGTCATTTTCAAATGATTCGGAGCTAAATAGCACTATCGAAAGTCTAGTTGACAAGATTGACCTTGAAGAGGAATCAAAAGTCCAGTTTAGAGGAGAATATGCAAGCCTGCAGGATAATGAATATCTCTTTTTGATTAATCTTATCAACTCTTTAAATGATGACGGAATAATGGCTGTTGCAATGTCTCAAAGCATTCTTTTCAAAAACACACTCAGGACTTTAAGAAAATATCTCACATATGAAAAAAACTATATCGATGTTATAATCAACATCCCGAATGAGCTTTCAAGACGCAAAAGCTCAGATATTGTAGTTATATTTAAAAAGGACAGGGTTTCAGATGACATTCTTTTTATAGACATGTCAACAGACTACAACCTCAAAAAAGAAAGATATACTGTTCCGGGACTTTTCAAAAGGAATCTTACATTTGACTTGGAATCCCTTAAATATCTTGTAGATGTCTATAAAAAACGTGAAATTGTGGATAAATACTCAAGTATTGTCAGTATGCCGGAAATCTGTAAAAATGATTTCAATCTGTCAATTTCAAGATATGTCGATACCTTTGAAGGGGAATTCATCAGACTTGAAGATTTAAAAAATGAAAAGAAAGAAATCACATTAAATATCAAAAAATTAAATTTAAAAATAGATAGGATGATGGATGAGCTGAATCTTAGAAAATGATTCTCTCATCAGCTCCTTCGCCATTTTTGTCGTTAATAGCAATTTTTTCAGATGCGTTTTTAAAGTATGACATGTGTATCATTTCATCCTGGTAAGTGTAGATTTTTCCAAGACCTTCTGAATTTTCAAATTCAAGCACTTCTTCCATGCCGTTGCTTTTTCCTGCATTAAACTCACTGTCTAAAGCATCTGAAACAAGACTTTTTGCCTCATCGGTGTTGATTGTAAAAACTGAATCGTTAATGTTAATGTCAATCAGATAGCTTTTTAAAATCTTTTCATGGTATTCCTTATAGATTGGGGAATTTAAAAAGATTTCAAAACCTTTAATTTCACCGTCAACAATTATCACAACACCGTTCTGTTTATCTTCAATTTTAAAGTGGGTTAATGCTTCATCAAGGTCCATTTTTGCATTGTCATAGCTTTCACTCATTGCCTGTGTCGGGGAAGAAAATGACCTTTCGACTTCAAGGCATTCTATTGAATCCCAGACTGCCTGCTGGTCGCTCATATTATTTCTGCTTGCAACTTCTTTTGATGAACGTGTTCTGTAGTTTGCCATATAATTGGACTGTACAAATTCATGCTTGTAGCCCCAGCGTCCATGTTCTGTACAGTTGACAGGAATCGGCTTTTCACTCTCAGGTGCTATAAGAATTGTTGCACTGACAATACGATTCTGGTCACCTCCAATGATTTCTTCACCGTCAACTAAAATAAGGGGAGTTACTGAGCTGTTTTTAACAATCAGGGTATTTACAGTTGAGTGTTCACATTCCTTAACTTCCACAAGGTCCAGTTCAAAACCTTTTTTAAGGGTCAGTATGTCGAATTTATATGATGGGGGAGTCATTACTGGAATTATTGTAACGTTTCTATGTGTTTGAGGACTCATCAGTGTGATGTCATCTCCTGCAATCATTTACATTCCTCCGAAATGCTTTTTAATGAAATCCAAATCGATTTTTGCTTCGTTTTCAACAAGATAATGTACGTCACTTTCAGGATCTTCCACTTCTTTTATGTATTCATCGGCAGTGAGAATTTTAGCAATTGCAGTTGATCCGCTTACGAATTTGATTGATGCGAAGTATTCGTCATTGATTTTATCGTATAGTCTTCCTGCACTCATTGTTCCTTTGATGACGGTTCTTGTGCTGTTTGCTATGTATCCTATTTTTCCGAAATATCTCATTTCACATCTTATAGCTTCGGTATCGTATTTGTTGTCAGGTTCCTTTACAAGCTTTACGATTCCGTTAAGTTTCAATGGCTTTTCACCATGCAGGTCATTAAATGATGTTATTGTAATGTACATATTATCACCTTGTGTATATATTGTGAATTTTTTAATATTTAAATGTTTCTAAAGAAATTGTTGATATTTTCCCTGTGACCTATAAAGAGTATCAAATCATCTTCCAGGAACTTGAAATCCGGTTTGACTTCAATAAAAGTATCTTTTCCACGAACGACTCCGGTTACCTTCAGATTATGCTCTTCAAATGGGAAATCGTCAAGATGGGCATTTTCACTGACTCTTAAGGAGTCGATTTCCAGATCTGTGTATTTGTGGTTGAGGTATGTCTCGATGTCTTCGCTTGTAACGGTTCTGAATGCATCATAGTTGTCTGACCTTAAATCATTCAGGGCATCAGCAATTTCATCTGAATCCTTGTTGTAGTAGTCCATGATTCTTGTAAACATCATAATACTTGTTTCAAACTCTTTTGGAATTACCTCGTCAGCTCCTGCCTCAATTACTTCGTTGATGTTTCTCAGATATTTTGTACGTACGATAATGTGGATGTCAGGATTAAGGCGTCTTGCAGCATCGATTGTTTTAAGTGTTCCCTCATAGGTGGATGCTGAAATGACTATGCACTGAGCTGAGGTAATGTTGAGCTCTTTTAAGACACTTTCGTTTGATGCATTTCCGTAAATGATAGGTATTCCCAAAGCCTGCTGGTTTTCAACAATGACTGGATTCATGTCAACGATGCGGTAGGGAATCTTGAATTCACTGCAGGCCTTTGCCATCTGTTTTCCGTTACGCCCCATACCTACAAGAATTACATGGTCTTTAATTTCACGGGGACTTTCTATCTCTTCAGGAAGGCTTTTAAGATCACTGTCAACCTTGAAGTAGTCTATTCTGGATATTGCAGAAACGATTTTAGGCGTAAGCTTTTCTAAAAACGGTGTTGATGACATTGTAAGGATGCTCACACCCAGAAATATTGAGAAAAACTCATTTGTCATAAGTCCATAGGTCATTCCTTCACGGGCCAGTACAAAGGAAAATTCCCCAATTTGGCTTAAAAGGATTGCAATACTGACTGATATTTTTGTAGGCAGTTTAAGAGCCATTCCTGTTATAAGTGTTGCTGTAAAGTTGATAAGTAATATTACAACTGTCAGAGCAATGATAATGCCTATGTTTGCAAGGAAAAGATGGAGATTGACCATCAGACCGATACTTATGAAAAACAGGCTCATGAACACGTCCTGGAAAGGCTGGATGTATCCCAGTGTCTGGTGGGAATATTCGGTATTTGAAATGAGAAGTCCTGCCAGAAACGCTCCAAGTTCGGGTCCGATTCCGATAAGGCTTGTTGCAAATGTTGTTCCCATGCAGATGAACAGTGTCAGAAGCATAAAGAGATCCCTGTTTTTTGTACGGGCAGAATCTCTAAGGGCAAGAGGTATGAACCATTTTGCTCCAACATAGATTATCACTGCCAATCCCAGATATTTTAAAATCAGTGTCGGAAGTGCATTTATGACTAAGTCCTGGCCTCCTAATAATGGGGTAATTAAAATAACGATAATTACTGCAATATCCTGGAAAATCAGAATACCCAGTGTCACTCTTCCCTGAACTGAATGGGTGATGCGCTTTTGCTGCATGACTTTCATCACAATTGCTGTTGATGAAAATGCAACGAGAAGTCCTAAAAATACGGCGCTGTTTAAATTCAGCCCTAAAACAAGGCCAAGCAGTGTTATCAGGGCGGTTGTAATGACTACCTGCAGTATCCCTCCAACAAGAGCATACTTCTTGATTGCCGAGAACTTTTCGGCTGAAAACTCAAGACCGATTATAAACAGCAGAAATATCACTCCAAGCTCAGAAAGGCTTGAAATCATACTGGTGTCGTTAATTACATGTCCCAGTACGATTCCTGTTATAAAAAGGCCAATCATTGTTGGCAATTTAAGTTTATTGAAAATAAGCAGCACGAATACGGCTGTTATAAGAATCATTGATATGTTTTTAAGCAATAAAATATCCATTTTTTCCTCGTGTTTAATTAGGTATATTAAATCAATATATTGTCAGTTATATATTTTTTACATCAATATAATTTTAATTAAGTGTCAGGTAATAGTTAAAGTAATGCTGTGGTGTTAAAAAGAAAAAGGTGTAGTAGATTTAAATTCTACTAACTTTAATTAAAGATTCGACAGGAATGCCTTCAATTTCTGAAAGTCCCGCTTTATCAATGAGGACAACAACGCATGTTGGCTCTCCACCTAAATCTTTTACTGTGTGGATTACTTCACGTGCTGTTTTTCCACTGGTAATGACGTCATCTACAATAACGACTTTTTTGCCTTCGACAGTTCCGAAGTTGGTACTGATTGTTCCTTCGTCATCGCTTTCATCAGTATCTTTTCTGTGTTTGTTAGGGTGGAAAATAGCAAGGGATGTGTCGAATCCAGTCAAGTCTTCTAAAAATTCAGTCATTACGGTTGCAAATGGAATACCGCTGACTGCAATTCCGCAGACAACTTCCGCATCACCATGTGCAATTGCCAAATCGCTTAAAGCGCCTGAAACATAACTTAAACGGGTTGAATTTCCGCCGATGCTTTTCCAGTTAATTGCAAAGTCTCCAGGAGCTTCAGCTTTTACTTCAGCTGTTTTTTGAAGGGTAAGCCATCTGGCAGTGTCCATACTTACATTAAGTTCGTCAGCAATTTCTCCGGTTGTAAATCCGTGTTGTCTAAGTTCTTGAGCCTTTTGAATTAATTTTTGTTTCACACTATCACCTTATTCCAGTTCATCAAAACTAATTGGTTTATGTTCTTTAGAAGATCTGTTAGCAGCAATAACCATTTTAAGAGCTTTAAGTCCATCTTCACCTGTAATTTCAGGTTCCAAATCATTCACAACAGCGTTAAGGAATGATTTTAACTCTCCTTTCAATGGTTCTTCATGTTTGATTTCAATATCCTGAGCGAATTTACCGAATACTTCAATACTTTGTTTGATGTAGTCAACGGAAATGATTCCTGCAGTACCGGTAAGTTCCAGTTCTCTACGTTTGTACGGAGTTAACCAGTTTACTTCAATAATACCTGTTGATTCGTTTTCAAAGTTAACCATAATCTCTGCATGGTCTTCAAATTCAGAGTCGTCAAAACTGCAGTTCATTGAACCGTATACCTGAATGACTTCTTCTTCAAAGAGATAATTCATAATGTCCAAATCGTGAATAGCTAAATCGATTGATACTCCTACATCCTTGATTCTTGGTGGGAGAGGTCCTACTCTTTTTGCAAATGCTGATACTACATCTCCAATTACTCCGTCATCAATAAGTTCTTTAGCTTTTTGAACTGCCGGGTTAAATCGCTCTACATGTCCGGTTGCAAGCATTACTCCAGCTTCTTTTGCAGCAGCAATCATTTCTTCTGCTTCATTTAATGTAAATGCGATTGGTTTTTCAACAAGTACGTGCTTTTTAGCCTTGATAGCTTCCATTACCACAGCATGGTGGAAAGTGGTCGGTACACATACGCTTACAGCTTCGATTTCCGGGTTTTTAAGTAGTTCGCAATAATCCGTATATCCTTTGGCACCATATTTTCTTTCTATTTTCTTAAGTGCTCTTTCACTAACGTCAGAAACAGCAATTAAATCTGCCTCTTCCATCTTATGATATACACGGACATGGTTTTCACCCATAGCTCCTACTCCGATAACTCCTACTTTAACAGTTTTCACTACAATTCCTCCGTTTATACGTAATCTTCAAAAGTCTTTCCAATGCGTCTCCCAAGTTCAAGCGCATTTTTGATGGAACCTTTTTCAGTCTGCTTTTTAAGGATTTCTCCTTCTTTAGTTAATAATATTGAATAAATATTAAATTCTTTATCTCTCACACGTGCAATTGCTCCAATAGGCCATTGACACCCAACTCCAAGCTCTTCAAGCACGCTTTTTTCTGCAAGTACTTCCTGCATTGAAACATAATCATTCAATTTTTCAATAGTCCTGTTGAATTCACAATCCTTTCTGGTAATGATGGCCAGAGCCCCCTGACCTGCAGGAGGTGTAATGTAGTCCAGCGGAAATACGTCTTTGATGTATTCTGTCAGATTCAACCTTTTCAGTCCGGCTTCAGCCATAATTGTCCCATCCAAATCACTGTTTAAAGCCTTGTCTATTCTGGTTTCAATATTTCCACGAATAGGTTTAAGCTCGAAATCCTTTTCGTAGTGATTTAAAAAGGCCTCTCTTCTAAGGCTGCTGGTTCCCATTTTGGATCCAGGTTCCAGTTCATCCCAGTTCTTGTGAGATATGAGGACTTCATGTGGAGATTCACGCTTTGGAACAGCAACAATTCTTAAATCTTCGTCGAGTTCTGTTGGCAAATCCTTAAAACTGTGTACGGTAAAATCAACTTCCTCTTCAAGAAGTGCAATATCAAGTTCCTTGGTGAAAAGACCTTTGGAATCCATATTGTATAATTGTGAGGTGGTAATTTTATCTCCTTTAGTTTTAATAACTTCTACATCAATTTTCTCACCTGTAATTCGAGACAGGTCTCTACAGACTTGTGTAGTTTGCGCTAGAGCCAATTTACTTCCACGAGTTCCAACAATCATTATTTAAATCTCCGAATTTTTCTTTTCTAGAAAAATTAATTTTTACTAGAATACAAGTTGATACTTGTAACTAGTCCTACATTGTTAATTTTTATAGCTATTTATTATTAAATGTTTCAATTTTTAGTATAAAATAGTTGTAATTTATCTCTGTGAAACTTTGCTGTAATTGGAGCGGTAGATAAACAGAAGATTTTTACCGTCCCGTTTTGCCATATCAAAAATATTAGTGTAATCGGCCATGACTTTAACGTCGCGCTTCATCAGTGAAGCTATTGAAGAACCGACGTCTCCTGTAAGTATAATATCACAGTTCAGACTGTCCAGGTATTCGCTAACTTTTAACTCATCAATTTCTTCACATGTAATTCCATAGTCACCGCCAACTGCAATGTAATAGGAGTCCAAATTCCTAATCATGTTTATAGACTGCTTTATGGCTTCGGTATTTATGCCTGGATTAATCTCTTCAATTATAATAAATTCTCCATTACTTCTTTTATTGGTTCTTCCAGTAATTCCATTATAATTTCTTAATCCTTCAGCAATTTGTTTTTCATCAATTTCCAAAACTAATGCGGTCAGTACAACTCCCAATACGTTTGAAACGTGATGAGGTCCTGGTGCAAATGTTTTAACCGTTAAAGCACCTGATAAATTTTGGCCTGAAATTGTGGTTATTTCACGGTATTTTATCCGGATTTCAGTTCTGTCAAGTGAAAAATCAACCTTTTCGACATAGAGATTTGCACTTTTGTCGGTAAGTGAAAACGTGCTGATGTGGGGATGTGAAACATCACTGTAGTACTTATCATAAGCTTCCTTTTCACACACTACATTAGGGCATCTGAAAACCTGCCTTTTGGCCTGACTTGCTGTTGATTTTTTCTTAGCTATTGAGTAGTTTTCAGAGATATTGGTTAAAAGCCCCACATCTCCAACACCGCTTACTCCAAGTGATGATTCAAATATTGCTGATGAGTATTTTCTGAGGTTTTCACTTTCAACATGACCTTCAGCGATTTCACATACAGGATTTGCAATCTTATATGCAAGATCAACTGTCTCTTTTATGTTTGCAGGGGTGATTGAAATGTTTTTCTTAAGTATAATCTCCTTGCCGTTTTCATATAAAATGGCGCCGAGGCTTGATAAAATCAGCGGATTTTCACTGATCATGATTTCTTTAAGCATAAAAACAGAGCTGGTCTTTCCTTTAACGCCTGTAACTTCAACAACAGGGATATCATCGCCCCAGCCCTCAAGAATTTCACATACGGCTTCATGATGTGTTAAAAAGGTATAATTTAAATTCGGATTGTTTTTTGAAATTTCATCTCGGGTTAAAGGAAGGTGAACCGGATAAATTATCTTCAAATCATCTTCAAAACCGGCCAAATCAGATAAATCCTCAAGCAGTTCGACACCGTAGGCTTCAAGCATCTGCATGTCGGCACTTTTTAAAGTTCCGTAAATGTCATAGGCATAAACATTTTCACCCTTCTTTTTAAGGCTTACGGATATTTTTACTCCTCCGTGAGTGAGATCAATTACAAGATTATTCATTTGCGCACCCGTTGGAGTTATTGATGCCTCCAGCGTTCAGTTTGTCTTTAACTTTCTTGTAGAAGTATTTGGATGATGTTCTGATGAAGTATGCAGGCTTGTCGGATTTCTTGAATTTGATTTCCTCTTCGTATTCAGCTTCCTCGTTTCGCTGACCATCCATAACAAATACTGCTGTTTTTCCCTTTTTAAGCAGTTTTACTGTAATTTCACTGTTGTCAGATACGATAAACGGTCTTGCTCCAAGCTTGTAAGGACAGATTGGAATGATAATGAATCCTCCGACTTTAGGATCAAGAATAGGGCCTCCGGCAGACATCGCATATGCTGTAGAACCGCTCGGAGTTGAAATGATAAGTCCGTCAGCTCTGACCTCATCAATGATTTCTCCGTCTACCTTAATCTCGAATTGGAGCATCTTGGCGGTCTGATTGGTCATTATAACCACTTCATTGATTGCTGAGTAGTGGTTGTTTTCGTGGGAGACTACAAGCCGTGTTCTTTTCTCACGGTAATATTCTCCTTTAAGGATTTCATCAAGGGCGGTGAATGTGTCTTTAACTTCTGTGTCTGTTAAAAATCCGACAGTTCCCATGTTTATACCGAATATTGGTATTGTAGGTTTCATTTTGGCCTGTGCACGGAGCAGTGTTCCGTCTCCTCCAAGAATGATTGCCATATCGCATTCAAAGTCATAGATGTTTCTTGAAAGGGTATCATAGTTGATTTTGAAGTTGATGTTTGAAAACTCGTCTGCAATTTCAGGATACGCCTTTTTGGCATTTTCAATGACTTCAGATAACCTTGGACTTTCAACAAGTTCGATAATCTTTCTTGAAACACTTTTTTCAATAATCACTTCACGTCCGTTGGTTAGAAGATAGTCAACGAGCTTTGCTGCAAAAAGCACGGCCTTGTCCTGGTCGATTCTTCCCACAATTCCGATTTTACCGATTACGTCAGTCTGATTGTCATTTAAAATATCAATCATCTGCTTGTGAAGTATTGTGGTGTTTGCTGCAACGACAATTGTCTTTTCATAGATGCTCAATGTGTTGTTCAAGTTTTCACCATACTTATCGGTGATTATTCCGCCGGCTTCTTCAAGAATAAGTTTGGCAGCGGCAATGTCAATTATTCGGCTTCCCCTAAGGTCAATGAATGCGTCATATCTTCCGCTTGCAACATATGAAAGTTCCAGAACTACGCTTCCAAGCACTCTCATTCTTCTTGCATTATCAACAAGTTTTGATGCCTGTGATGTTCCGCTTTTGGTAAAACCTCCAAGGGTCATGTTGCTTATTCTGACTTCATCGCTTGGATGAACCCTTTTATTATTGAGCCAGCATCCTTTTCCCTTTTCGGCTTCAAAGAAGTTACCGTTTGCAAGGTTGCTTATAAAAGCAAGTTCGACGTCATTCAATGTTGCAACTCTTCCGTCCGGTACGCTTGCAACGGCAAGTGAAATTGCAAATGCCGGAATTTCCTTGATTGCATTGCTTGTTCCGTCAATAGGATCAACCAGAAAGATGAATTTAGGTTTTTCATCTTCTGGAATGTCAGTACGTCTAAGCTCCTGAGTAAGGGAAACGCTTCTTTTTGTTCCTTTACCTAATTTCAGCTCACCGATTTCCTCACTGACTATATAAGAATAAACTGGTGCTTCCTTTAGTATATGCACAACTTTTTCTTCTGATATAACATCAATTAAGGAAGTTGGTGTTCCGTCAGCACCTATCTTTACCTTTTCACCCGCTTCAGGTTTTCCAAAGTAGGGCCTTGTTGCTCGGCTTACTTCCTTAATGATTTCATATGCAAGGTCTGTTGCAATTTTTTTGTCCTTAGCATCCATGTTTTCACCGTTTTTTGTTAATAGTTATTTTTGAATAATTTCATCTGTAATGTAGACTACGCTTGATACGACTGATGCGATTTCTTTAACTGTGGTTGTTGAGGGATTGATGATCAGTTTTTTGATTTCAACGTCACGTTTTTCCATCATGTATCTTGCCATAAATTCAGCTTCATCAACAAGCTCATCAGGGTCTTTGTTGATTCCTGATGTTTCAACAACGCATCCTAGTCGCTCTCCAATTGCTATGGCTGTTACTGCGGTTATTTCATCGCCGGGATTATCTGAAGTAACACATGAAAGAACGCAGTTCACCATGCTTCCTGGTTTCAATTCAGGCAAATCCACAATTTGGGCATTGCCTGCAAGCATGCTGGAAACTTTGATGAGATTTACATCTCCAATTCCGGCATCGCTTAATGCATTGTCAAAAGCGTTCAATTTTGTTGGGCCTTCATCTTTTCCATTAACAATAGCTATTTTCATAATAATTATATTTAGTTCAATTAGGTTAAAAATATTTAGATTAACTATTTAAATGCTTAATTTTATAAATAGTATATATTTTGGTGATTGTAATGAAAGTATTAGGAATTAATACAAGTCCAAGAAAAGAAAGTAACGTAAGAATTGCTTTGGAGACTGCCCTGAAGGCACTTGAAGCAAAAGATGTCGAATGTGAAATTGTTGATGTTAACGCAATGGTAATCTCCCCATGTCAGGGTGACAACTACTGCAAAGAACACGAATCCCAGTGCGCTTTAAACGACGATATGGTTGATATATACGAAAAAATCGAAGAGGCTGACGGAATTATTCTTGCAAGCCCAATATACTTCTGTGACGTAAACGCACAGGCAAAAGCTGTAATTGACAGGTTGTATTCCTATTTCATGGATGAAACCTATCAGGAACTTTTCTCTTCCAAAAAAGTATCCATCATTGCAACTCATGGAGCTGCACCTTTAGAAGCATTTGAAAGTTCCCTCAACACTCAGATGGCAGCATTTCAGGTTTTAGGATTCCAGCCGGGCGATATCCTTGCACTCAATGACAACAATGTTCCGGGTTCAATAAAAGACAAAGCTGAACAGCTCAAACAGGCTAGCGAACTTGGTGAAAAATTATTATAGTGAAAAATTCTTTTTCACTTTTCCTTTTTTTATTTTTAAAAATTTTTCAATTTCTAAAAACCGCTGAAATAAACGAATACTTTATATAAAATAGGAAATATAGTTTATATTAATCTAATAATAATGCTTATTATAAGATTAAAAACCGGTTTTTAATTATGGAGGAAAATGAATGTCAACAAAAGTTGTAGAAATTAAAACATTAAAAGTTGGAAAATACATTGTATTAGGCGGAGAAGCTTGTAAAATTATCAGTTACACTACTTCATCCCCAGGTAAACACGGAGCTGCAAAAGCTAGAATCGAAGCTGTAGGTATCTTTGACAACCAAAAAAGAAGCCTCGTAAAACCTGTAGATAACAAAGTAGATACTCCTATTATCGACAAAAGATTAGGACAAGTTATTTCAATCCAAGGTGACACTGTTCAGTTAATGGATATGGAAAACTACGACACCATTGACTTACCAATGCCTGAAGACTTAAAAGACTCTATCGTTGAAGGTATTGAAGTTGAATACATTGTCGCTTTAGGAAACATGAAAATAATGAGAACTAGAGGATCTAACTAGATTCCTTTTCTCTTATTTATTTTCCTTTAGAGATTAATTATGCTTTTAAATACTTACGAACCGTGGAAATTTGCATTCTCTCAAGAAATTGAGGATATAAAGGAAAATTCATTTGGATTAATCGGAGTTCCATTTGACAGCACTACTTCTTATCACTCCGGTGCACGTTTAGGGCCAATTGTTGTACGTGAAGCTTCATTTGGTTTTGAAAAATTTAATACTGTTTTTAACAAGGATTTGGATACTGATTTTTATGATTTCGGTGATGTTAACGTTGTTCCTGGAAACTGCCAGAAAACATGCAACATCGTTGAAGACACAGTCAATGAACTACTTGATTTGAATCTAAAACCTATAATAATCGGCGGAGAACATTCTGCATCAATCGGAGCAATCAAGGCTTTGACTGACAGATATGAAAAGCTTACTGTAATACATCTTGATGCTCACAGGGACCTGGCATTTGATTTTGTAGGTGAAAAGTACTCTCATGCAACCGTAATGAGAAGAGCTCATGAAATGGGAGCAAATCTTGTACAAATTGGAATTAGATCATCTTCCAAGAAGGAAGAGGAATTCGTAAAATCAACATATGACATCCAGACATTCAGAAACAGAGATGTCCATAAGCATATGGATGCAATTGAGTATTATCTGGTAAACATTGACGGACCTATTTATATATCAATAGATATGGATGTAATTGATCCTGCCATTGCGCCAAGCGTTGGAAACCCGACTCCCGGCGGACTGGAAGTATTCCATCTTGAAAAGATTCTTGAAACATTATGCCACAAAAATATTGTTGGTTTGGATGTCGTTGAAACTGCTACAGATAAGTTGGGAGACAATACTGCAGTTGTGGCGGCTAAAATCATTTATGACTTTTTAACACTGATTGAATAATCTTTTTTTTAAATTCGTATTCACTTCTTATTTTATAAAAAAATTGTTCTATGTTTGTCGATTTATTAGATAATTTGCGAACGATTATTGATGTGCTTGAAATTGTTTTGGAATTGGTAATTGTCTAAAATAACATTCAAATAGTTATTTGTTTTTAAATTTAGGCATAACTAAATATAACTACTTTTTTTAGGTAAAACAAAGTTTAAATCAGTTACTTTTATATATAACTTCTTTACAATTATAATTAAGAAATATAAAATCATAGTGATTTTAATTAAATATTTTGTCGCCATTTTTTCCTGAGAGGGAATAATCTATTCTGGGCTTAGATTATTCTCTGCAGGGTAGACTAAAACAAGTACTTTTTTTTAAAATTAATCATTATAATCTTTTTCTACTTTGTCCAAGTAATATTTACCTTTCTCGGTAATGCTGTAGAATCTGTAACGTTTATCTTCCTCGTTAAGGCATTCTACAAGTTCAACATCCTTGAGGGTTTTTAGATATTTTGAAACGTGGTTGCTGTTGTCATCAATGTCTTTGCTTATTCTTGATGGTATCTTATCTTCACGTTCAAGTGATTTGAGCACTTTGATTCTTTTTTTGGACCTTGCAAGTAGAGATATTATGCTCATATCGTCCTTTTTATTCATGTTTTTAAGTTTGATTTAAACTTTTTAGTAGATATCTATACGCTATTAGCATGCTAATAGCAATACTTATATGTTGTGTGTAATATATTTATTATTACCGAATTGTGGTGTTTTGCTATGAACAAAAAGATTTTAGTCGCAATTATAATTCTTGCCATTGCTTTGATTGTGTTTGTATTTCCTGTGAACCTCTTTGCTCAGGATTTTGACGGACATTTCACCATGAATGTTCCGGTGGGAAAACAGTATCGTGATATATCATATTGTCTTCCAAACGGAGGATTAGGTTCTGAAGCCGAATATTGGGAAGTTAATGCAGGCTGTGATATAGAAGAGGGAGATATAGTGGTCTATTATTATAATAACTCTCTTTTGGCTGAAGGGGAGTCAAATGCATGGCAGCATGCTCTCAATGGACTTACAACATCTTATCTATATCAAAGGGCTTCAAATGATGGCAATCTGGTTGTCCTGACCAATGATATTGATATGAAAAAAATGCCTCCATATTTGGTGGGAAAATCAAATGAAGATGGCAGTGAAGCTGTTTTTGTTGGTGGCAAAAACCTTGATGATGTTAAAAGGTATGCAAACACCATTGAATTTTTAAATTAGGTGGGAAAATGTTAGTGCGTAATTTAGACTTTTTATCAATCCCGAAAGAATTTTCAAAAGTTGAAGTTGAAATTCATGATAAGCAATCCATTTCATTGGTTTACATTGAAAATAAAGGTTATTCTCTTGTTTTAAAAGATGACAATAAAATTGATTCAGTCTTTTTGCTTAAAACTGATATTCTTCCAAACAATGTCAATGATCATCATGACAGGGAAGATTTCATAAATATCATTAAAATGTTGCTTGACAAGATTTATTCCGTTGCTGATATCAAGGAATACGAAAAGCAACACCAGGAACATGTATTTTTAAGGTTAATGGACATGCTGACTGACGGGGACGCTGTTGATGTGATTACAGAAGAAAATTCAGACATATATTCAGATATTGAAAAAGGATTCATGAAGCTTGAAATTGATATTCTTGAAAACAAAATCAATGCTTTGAATTCATCTCTTTCAGACATGTCAAGCAATTTGCAGAATACTGTAAATGAAATTGAAGAAAATACATGGGGAAATAAGATTAGAAAAACAATCAATCAGCAGTAGGTGATTTAATGGTTAGATGCAGCAAATGCGGATCTGAAGTTACAGGTTCAGATTTTTGCTTTAATTGCGGAGAAAAAGTTGAAAAAGCAGAAGCAGATTCCGGAATCTGTCCTAAATGCGGAACTCAAAATAATAAAAACACAAACTTCTGCGTCGGATGCGGATACAGGTTGAATAATGAAAAAACAATGTCATTCAGCCAGCAGGAGTGGACTGCAAGGCGTGATGAAATCCTTGACAGGTATGATAAGCTTGCTGAGGAATTCGGAATTAAAGGTGAAGACTACTTTTTAACAAGTGTGAGAAGATTCAATAAGCTGGAACAGGGCACATCAAAACATAAGACTATAAATGCCCTTTTTACAGACAGATACTTATTTGACTCAGCAGGAATTCCATTTTTGAATGTTTCAAAAATATTTGGAAACGAAACAATAATTGACGGATTTTTCATGATTAAAGAGGACAAGTTCGTTTTCATGGAAATCGACAACAGGGACTGGGAAAAAGTCAATGCAGGTATAAACAACTTCTATTTTGACAAGATTGTTTCAATGAGAGTTACATTAGGTTTAGGTGATGAAAGCAGATATGAAGACATTACCAAAAGGGCACCTACTTCAGCTCATGACATCAAAAGAGTAATTCAGAATGATATCCAGTCTCTTAAGGCAACAAGATTCAAGGACATGATTGCAAACAATGACAGTGCAGACATGTTCGACAGATTGCTCATAAAACTCGTTGACAATACATTCTATGAAATAAGACTTCCAAGCTATCAGTTCGGCCAGAACTTAATTGATTTATTCGAATCCTTAAGAGGTCAGCCTCAAAAGGTCATTGTTGAAAATCAGTCTCAAGAACCAAGCAAAGCTCAGCAAATCAGGGAATTTCAGGAACTCCTTGAAAGCGGAGCAATCACTCAGGAAGAATTTGACCAGCTTAAAAAAGATTTGCTGTTTAATTAGGTGTTATGGATGGTTAAATGCAGTAGATGTGGTGTTGAAAACAAGGAGACTTCTGAATTTTGCCATAACTGTGGAAATAAACTGCTTGGCTCTTCAGATATCAAGGATACTATAAAATGCAGCGGTTGCGGTGCAGAGCTGAATGCAAATGCAACATTCTGTCCTAAATGCGGAAAAAAAGTTGAGGATGCATCTGTCTGCAAATCCTGCGGTGCTGAAATTCCTGATGGTGTTGCATTCTGTCCAAATTGCGGAACAAAAGTAGAAAGCAATCAAAAAAATCAAAATGCATGCACAAACTGTGGAGCTCCTCTTGAAGAAGGGTCAATATTCTGTCCTGAATGCGGAAGCAATGTTCAAACAGGAATAAAGAATCAAAATCCTGTTCCTGCAAATCCTCAGATAAATCAAAGTTTTCTTGACAGGTTGGATTTCAACATTCTTTTAAAGCCGACAATTTTTGCAGTAATATTTGCCCTGATTTTAGCTTCAATTGGGGTTGTAATAGGATTATCAAGGCTTTCATTTATCCTTGCAGTAATAATAAGCACAGTCTTTTTCGCAGGACTGATAAAAGACGATGCAAATGCAATTGTGATGGGATTATTCACCGGTCTTATTTTAGGCCTTCTTGAAAATCCGATTATACAGTTTTGGCTGGGAATTTATGCTGCAGCTGCATATGAATGGTTATTCGGAGGCCAAATTCTCTTTTTAATTATATTGGGAATAGTATTCGCATTTATTGGGAATATGTATTTCAAACAGAATATTCAGGAATTTTCACAAAAACACCTTAAATGGTTGTTGAATTTATTAAATTAGGGAGGTAATTAAATGGAAAAAGATAATGATTATGTCGAACGTCTGGAAAAAATCATTGACAAACAGGATGATTTGCTTACACATCTTGATGCAAAGTTCGACCAGCAGCAAAAGATGAACGATGAGCTGTCAAAGCAGAATCATATCTTAAGGGAGGATATAAAAAAGCATAAAACTCTCCTTATGGACATGAACAAAACTGTCAATCAGCACAAAAATGTAGTTAAAAAATTGAAAAAAGAACTTGAAGACCAGCTTAAAATACAGCAGGACCTTCACAAGGACTACGGTGAAGTGATAAAAGAACTTACAGATGAACTTGAAGCTGAACAGAATAAAAACAATGCTAATGTTGTAAAAGAGGAAAAACCTAAAGATAAAGATTCATCAAAAAAATCATCCAATAAGGTTGAACTGCCTCCAAAAGAGCATCAGACAGATTATGTTGCAAGTGCTACAAATCTCTTCAGCGACATGAAGGAAAAATCATCAGAAGCCGCAGGAAATCTGTCCGCTTCAAAAAATGATGAAACTCCAAAAGAACAGCCTAAAAAAGACGATAAAAAAGTATGTCCAAGCTGCGGAGCTGATGTTCAGGAAGGTTATGTATTCTGTGAGTCATGTGGTACCAAATTAAATTAAGGTGTTTGATATGGGTTTTTTTAACAACATGAAGAATATTAAAGACAAAGCTTTGGAAAACGAAAAAATCCAAAATATTGAACAGCTTCAGGTAGTCTTTGATGCAATTGACGATCAGGCAGAAAAGGAAGATGAAAAAAACCAGAAGGAGAAGGAATATTACGAAAGCTTAACTCCTGAACAGAAAATTGAATATAATCGTATCAAAAAGAGAAACAAGAATCTTAAAAGATTGGGAATGTATGGTCTGACTGCTGCAGGAATGGCAACCGGTGTTGGAATTCCTGTAATGATGGCTGCAAATATAGGAACAATACTGGCTGATGACAGTCTGACTTTTGATGAGGAAAAACATGAGGAAAAATTAAAAAAATCAACCAGAAAGGCAAAAAGGGCCGTTCAGGGAAATCCTCAAAAACAGAAAAAGAAACCTCGTCAATATTTCACAATAGATTATGACAAAAATGGCCTGCCTCAGGTTTCAACTTTGGTGGATTTTGATCCATATCTTTTGGATTTCAGATATGAAGAATTAATAAGGAAGTAGTGATATTATGGCAGATGAAGAATATGTTGATTTAGACGGTGACGGTTACAAGGAAAGTATAGTGTCAGATCAAGATGGTGACGGTAACTATGACACTATTGAAAGTGATACTGACGGTGACGGATATACAGATACTATCATGGTCGATACTGATGGTGACGGTTATGTGGATGCAGTGGGCGTAGATACTGATGGTGACGGTGTAGTCGATTACGTTGAAGCCGACACTGATGGTGACGGATATGCTGATTTTGCAGCTGCGGACACAACAGGAGACGGTGAATTTGATTCATATGCATATGACACCAACGGTGACGGGTATTACGATGCAGTAGAATATGATACCGATGGTGACGGAAACGTTGACTATGGTATTTATGATACTGACGGTGACGGATATGCTGATTTTGAAGCGGCTGATACTGACGGTGACGGTTATTATGATACCTATGCAGCAGATACCAATGGTGACGGTTATGTTGATTTTGTAGGTCAGGACACTGACGGTGATGGAAACATTGACATCGCAGCAGCAGACACTGACGGTGACGGTTATGCAGATACTTATGCTGCAGACACTGACGGTGATGGAAACTTTGACACTTATGGATTTGACTATGATGAAGACGGTGAAATCGACGAATATGGCATCGATGAAGACGGTGACGGTGATATAGACTACTATGAAGACGATATCGATGATGATGTATTCGATGACTTCTTAGATGATGATATGTAGGTGAAAATATGGTTAACTGTCCTAACTGTGGTATGGATGCCGGTGAAAGCAAATTTTGTCCTAACTGCGGAACCAAAATAGAAGTTATAGAAGAATATTCCTCAATTTGTCCGAACTGTGGTATGGATGCCGGTGAAAGTAATTTCTGTCCTAACTGCGGTACAAAAATAGTTCAGGACAATCCCAGTTCAATTTGTCCCAACTGTGGTACTGATGCTGGTGAAAGTAATTTCTGTCCTAACTGCGGTACAAAGATTGGAGAAGAATCCTCTCCAGTTTGTCCAAGCTGTGGTGAAGAAGTGGGAAACAGCAGTTTCTGCCCAAAATGCGGTACAAAAATCGGTGGTGAAGCACCCTCTAATCTTTGCCCTAACTGCGGAAAATCATTAAATGAAAATGCCAAATTCTGCCCATATTGCGGGTGGTCAGATTCGTCTGTTGAGTCAAAATCATCTTTGGATAAACTGATTGATGTTGATGACAAAATTTCCGGAAAATTTTCAAAAGTTATGAAAAAAAGCAAATCCATGGATGTTATAATGGATAAGTCCGCTTCAATTAGATATAATCATTTCTCTGAGTTTGATGAGAAGATGATAAAATATTATGCGGACAATGAACCGGTATTTGTTGAAGTATTGAATTCAATTAATGATGATTTTGTAAAAACTATTTTGCTTGTTGAAAGAAATCAGATGACCAATTCGGGAAGCGTAATAAGTATGGCTGCATCCCATATCTATACTCCGACAAAGGACATGCCTTATGATGAAGCTGTCAAATTCTATCAGGACATGGCTAATGAAATTTTTGCAGAAATAAACGCTGAAAAACAGAAAGGCACATTTGATGAAGAGGCATTCTACAAACAGAAAGTCAAGGATTCATCAATTGAAAACACATCCGTTTTTGGATTTTCCAAATCAATTAAAGCATGGAACAAAAACAAAAGATAAATATTATCATTAATTATATAGTATATTTTTAACAATATACTATTAATGATTAACAATTTCGAAAAAATTCAGTCCAATCCTGTAAAATCAACTATTTCATTAGGGATTCCTATAATAATTCTTCTGGTATTGGAAACAGTCTACAGTATTACTGATACTTATCGGATTAGCGGGATTGGATTTTCAGCTCTTGTTGGACTGGGATATATTGCAAATGTGATTTATGCATCCAATAAGATTGGTGACGGTATAGGTCGTTCTGTCAATGTTCTTATTTCCAATGAATTGGGTGCAAAGCATTAAGACAGAGCGAATAATATTGCGGTTCAGGGAATAATACTAATATTGATTATTGGAATTATCACACCGCCTTTGTCAGTTCCTTTCATTGAACTCATTTGTGAAATGGTGGGTATTGCTGTATATTCCAGCATTATATCAGCCTATCTCTTTTTGCCAATAAGTTTCATTGTCTTTTTGATGCTGGCCAATTATTTTGCTGCAGTACTGGGTGGTGAAGGCGATACCAAACGTGTTACTGCAATAATTATAGTTGGAAATATAGTTAACATCATTTTGGATCCCTTTTTTATTTTTAACCTCGATATGGGAATGTTTGGTGCAGGTTTTGCTACAATCACAGGTTATTTTGTTTCTTTTGCATTATTCTTATACTTATTTTATATAAAAATGATACTTTCATAAAAATTGACTTAAAACATTTTAACTATGACAAGTCTATTTTCTTGGAGATTCTTAAGTTGGCTGTCCCGATTGTTTTAATGTTTATATTTTCTGAAGTTTTTAATTTGGGAGGTTTTGGAGTGGTATTTTCGGTTCTCTTAAGTGAAGCAATCCAGAGTGTTTTGATGTTTTTTGTACTGCGATTCAAAATCGATAATCAAATCGAAAATAATTCCTGTGTCCCTGCCGAATAAAATGATTTTTCAATATCATTAAATATCACAAAAACCATAATTATAATATTAACAAAAGGAGCATAATGTTATGAATAAAAGAACTATAGAACTTTCAGGCCATATTATTGATTCATTGATTTTAACCAAAACAATGGCAATAATTATGGATAAAGGTGGAGACTTTGATATATTGGAAATAGATGTTGGAAGAAAGAAATCAGATTACAGTAAAGCTAAAATTGAAGTTTCTGCAGATTCACCCGAGCTATTGAATTCCATTCTGGATGAACTGTCTGTACTCGGGGCTTCAATCGATGAAATCAAAGAAGTAAATCTGGTTTCATCAACCAAAGATAAAGTTGCTCCTGAAGGTTTTTATTCATCTTCAAACCACACTACTCACGTATTCTATAAAGGAAACTGGATGCTTGTTGAAGACATTGAAATGGACTGTCTTGTAGTAGTTGATGAAGATGTTCCAAGAGCTTACGTAAAGCCAATAGCTGATGTTAAGGCTGGAGACAAGATTGTTGTAGGTCTTGACGGTGTCAGAGTAACACCTCCTCACCGTTCAAGGGATGAACAGCAGGTATTCGAGTTCATGAACAGTGAAGTGTCCTCTGAAAAGCCTTTAATGAATTTAATCAATGGTATTGCAAAAGAAATGAAGGAAATCAAGGCCAAAGGCGGAAAAATAGGTATTGTGGGCGGACCTGCAATTGTACACACCGGTTCTGGAAAATATCTTGCAGCTCTTGTAAAACAGGGCTATATTGACGTAATCCTTGCAGGAAACGCTTTGGCTACTCACGACATTGAATCAAATCTATTTGGAACTTCTCTGGGTATTGAAGTGGAAACCGGAAAAATCGTCGGCCACGGCCACACTCACCACATGAGGGCCATTAACAGAATCAACAATTCAGGTTCCATTCACCAGGCGGTTGAAGACGGCACACTGACCGGCGGTATCATGTATGAATGTGTCAAAAACAATGTTCCTTATGTTCTTGCAGGTTCCATCCGTGATGACGGACCTCTTCCAGATGTCATTACCGATACTGCTGAAGCACAAAAGCTTATGAGAAAGTATGCTCAGGAAGTTGACATGGTACTGATGATTTCTACAATGCTTCACTCAATTGCAATGGGAAATCTCCTTCCTTCAAGAGTTAAAAGTATCTGTGTAGACATCAATCCTTCCACAGTTACAAAACTCTCAGACAGGGGAAGCGCACAGGTTGTAGGAATCGTAACTGATATCGGAACATTCTTGCCATTGTTATACAACGCTTTGCAGGAAGATTAAAAATGAAATTTACAGCTTATATATTGGATGTGCTAACAGATTCAGTTTATCCGGCAAGGATAACCATCGAAGACGGAATATTTAAACAGATTATACCTATTCAGGTAACTGAAGAGACTAAAATCGATGTGGACGGTCTTCTGCTTCCGGGATTCATTGACTCACATATTCACATTGAAAGTTCAATGATAACTCCCGCACAGTTTGCAAGGATAGCTGTTCGCCACGGAACAACATCAGTAATCTGCGATCCTCACGAAATAGCTAATGTCTGCGGAATTGAAGGAATCGAGTTCATGATTGAAAATGCAAAAACCGTTCCATTCAATTTCTATTTCACAGCTCCTTCATGCGTACCTGCAACAGGTTTTGAAACATCAGGTGCAGTTTTAAACTCCGATGAAATAGAATATCTTCTTCAAAAGGATGAAGTTGTGGCTTTAGGAGAAATGATGAATTTCCCTGGCGTTATAAATGGTGACGGGGAAGTTTTAAGGAAACTTGAACTGGCAAGACAGTACCGCAAGCCTATTGACGGTCACGCCCCACTTGTTTCCGGTCAGGATTTGGATAAATACATAGAACAATATATCATAACTGACCACGAATGCAGTAATTTCAAAGAAGCTATTGAGAAAAAGCAGAAAGGTATGAAAATTATGGTACGTGACGGTTCATCTGCTAAAAATATGGAAGCTCTTTTGGATTTCTCAGCACGTATCGACCATCTGAAAAATCAGGAAAGTTTCGGCATCATACCGACTGAAGTTCTCTCAAGAAGAATTCACTCTCCCATATTCGATTTCATAGTAAGTGATGACAAACATCCTAACGATTTAATCAATGGTCATCTCAACCTTTCCGTTAAAAAGGCATCAGAACTCGGAATCGATATTATCAAAGCTATTGAAATGGTAACAATCAATCCTGCTTCCCACTATTCACTTGAAGCGGGTTCAATAGTAACCGGTGCAAAAGCTGATTTTGTAATTGTGGATAATCTCCAGGATTTCAACATCAAAGAGACCTATATTGGTGGAGAATGTGTTTTTGACGGTGAAAATGTACTATTTGATGTGGAGGATGTTGTTGTATCAAATTCAATAAATGCCGATAAAAAATGCGCAAGTGACTTTGACGTTTACTTTGACGGAGATGAATGCGAAGTAAATGTTATAAAATGCTATAACGGCGAACTTTTAACCAAAAAATCCACTGCAACCCTTAAAACCAAAGACGGCATTGTACAGCCGGATATCTATGAAGATGTCCTGAAAATATCAGTTGTGGAACGTTACGGCGGAAATACCATAACAAATGCATTCATAAAAGGATTCGGCCTTAAAAAAGGAGCTATCGCATCATCAGTTGCACACGATTCACATAACATTATTGTTGTGGGATACTCATCTGAAATGATGGCTGAAGCGGTAAATACAGTAATTGAAAACAGGGGAGGTCTTGCAGTTGTAAGCGAAGACTTTTCAGATTCACTGTCCCTTCCAATAGCAGGACTTATGAGCAACGAGGACGCCTTTGACGTTGCTAAAAAACTGGATGTCCTCCACAGGATGGCATCAGCTTTAGGATGCAAGCTTGACTCACCGTTCATGACAATGGCGTTCATGGCCCTTCTGGTTATTCCATCCCTTAAAATATCCGATGAAGGACTATTTGACGGGGATAACTTTGAATTTATAGATGTAATAAGAAGCTAAAGGTCATAACCTTTGCTTTTCAATTCTTTTTTTATTTCGCCCATGGCTTTCAAATCATCTTTTGTACCTACTTTTCTAACGACTCTATAAGCCTCTTTAAACTGACTCAAATAGATTTCCTTCTGGTCGTCATCAACCATATCGAAACGTGTCAGATTGGCCAGTGATTCAACGACATAGCTGAATCCACGGTTAAGGGCTTTTGTGTTTTTAATGATGGTCATGTCTGTAACTTCAGATTTAATGACGATTGCTTCATCTTTCTTTTTAACAGGATCGCTCTGCTTTACCGCTTCAGTTAGTGAGATAACTTCGCACCTGAAATATGCTTCAGCACATTTGAGGGACAAATCATCGTTAAAGTAATCTCTCGAAAGATTTCCAAGAGTTGATAAAGTAAAGATTTCAGGCTCATGTGTGATGTTTACTACAAACTCCTTTGTATTGATGATATTTTCAAGAGTGTGGCTTCCTTTGAATATCCGACTGACTGTTCTGTCGGGTCCGGAACATATAACTCCAATTGGTGCTGCATTATATACATTTTGGGCATTTTTAGTGGTTATAATAGTTTCATATTGCCTACCTTTTTCCATTCCGATAAGGGATAAATCAATTTTCATAACTATCATTAATTTTTTTTTAAAAAAACCTTTTTATATGTTAATTTACAATATATTAATTATAATATTTAATTTTAAAGGAGTTTAAGCTATGAAATATAAAATGTATGATGAGATGATGGAACAGCCAGAATCACTTCAGAAAACTTTTGAAAGTGAGCTTCCTGTAATGGATGAAGTCTCACAAATGGTCTGTGATGCTGATAAAGTATATCTTGTAGGTTGCGGAAGTTCAATTTCCACCTGCTACAGCGTACGTGACGCAATCAGAATGTCCAGTACCAATATTGATATTGAAGTATATGCTGGTTATGAATTTCAATATAACAAAAAATTAGTTAAAAATGAGAACTCTATCGCTATATTTACTTCTCAATCCGGTGAAACTGCAGATACTTTAGCAGCCTTAAGAAAAGCTAATGAGTACGGTTTACACACTGTTTCTATTTCAAACGAACCTGAAAGTTCAATGATAAAAGAAGCTAAAACTCCAATTGCAACCAGGTGTGAAACAGAAACTGCTATCTTAGGTACCAAAACCTATATTACTCAATTGGCAAGCCTTTATTATATTCTGTTCAAGGCATCTGACTATGAAAACAAAACTGAACTGATAGCAGAACTGCTTGACATGCCTAAAATGTTGGAAAAACTCTTGCTTTTAACTGAAGACGAAAACAAAGAATTGGCTGAAAAGTATGCAGGTGAAGATATTTTCTACTGTCTTGGAAGCGGTCCGAACTTTGGTCTTGCATATAAGCTGGCAATGACCATGCTTATGGAAGGAGCTATCAAGCATGCCTGTCCGGAATATGCTGCAGAATTCAGACACGGTCTTATTGAAAGGGCAGAAAAAGATGTCCCTGTAATTATTTTAAGATCTGATTTTGAATCAGATGAAATAACTCAAAAAGCTATTGATTTTTGTGAAAATCTTGAAGCAAAAACAATAATCTTTGATTTGAAAGACTATGCTGATGTGGATAAACTCTTATCTCCATTCATTATGGTAATTCCTCTTGAATGGTTTGTATATTATCTTGCACACTTCAACGATGAAGACCCTGGTGCAACAAGACACATCGGTAAAGTAAGATACTAAAAATGTAGTTTAACTACATTACTATTTTTAATTTTTAAAAAAAAGAGATAAAATGTAGAATAATTATTCTACATTAACTTTATGTTTTGGGATAATTAATTTTGGTAAAGTGATTTTAACTATACCTTTTGAATATTTTGCTTTGATGTTTTCAATGTCAATGCTGTTTTCAAATCTGACGGTTTTAACACATCTTCCGGATTTTACAGCGGATACGATAACTTCAGCTTCATCTTCTTCATCGAATTCTTCAATGTAAGGAGTAAAGGTGGTTTCGATAGTGATGTCGTTGTCGCCAGCTTCGATTAAAACATCTTTTTTAGCAACGCCTGGAACAGAAGCTCTGATGTGGTAAGCGTCGTCAGTTTCTACTAAATCAATGTCTAAAGTTTGAACGGTTGTTTTTTTGTAGTCCTGATATTTTTGATCTGCACTTTTTTGCATGTTTCTGAGGCTGTCTTTGATTTCATCAATGGTTTTGCCTAAATCGTTAATCATATTGTCAGCAATGTTTTTGCTCTGTTCTTTTCTTTCTTCGTATCTTTCTTTCCTTTCTTCTTTTTTCTCTTCGAAAATGTCTTTAGCTTCTTCTACTTTTTCATCAAATTCTTCTTTTTTATCGGAAATTTTAGTTTCGATTGTTTCGGAATCAACCATAATTTCACATCCTTGAATATTAATTATGTTTTATTTACCTTTTGTTAGTATATAAACTTATCGATTAAATTTACTTAAAGTTACTAAAAACTTATTCTATTCATATTTTATTTTATGTTGTTGCGGTGCTTTATTTTTTTGAATTCCTAAATTATTTAATTGCTGTTGTAAATGCTCTTTGTTGAACTGTTGAAATTTGATTATAATTATTTTTAATTAGTTTGCTTAATCGGATGAAATTTTGCAATAACTATTTAAATAATGGGGTAGTGTTAAACTGTGTAGATGTGGATCAATACGGGGCGATAAATATATTAAAAATAAGTTACATAAGATTGGATATGCTTGATTCGGGAATATTAAAAATAATCTTTCCATTAGACATAAAATCGTTATCAATGGGGGAGAGAACATGTTCGGTATTAATTTACACTGTTCCTCTCCTGTTACTGGCCATATTAACTGCTATCAACTTAAATGACTTTTTTTCTATTGTAATATGGATATTATATTGCATTTTGTTTAGTCCGTGGTTTTATTATATTTTGGCCTATGAGCGTTTGGAAAAAAACTATAAAATCATGTCTGATATTAGATTTGGCGATACTTATGAATTTTTAGCCAAATTGATGGCATTTTCTGTTCCGGGAATAATTATTACATTAATTGTACTTGGTTATTTTTTAAACCAATTGAATTTGGGGATTATTATCTCCTTGGCTTTCATTGTTCCTGCTTTAGCATTATACTTCAGAAATGATGTTTTCAATGATGAAAGCTCAATTGAAGGTGAAGAAATTATTTTAGGTTATATTCCGACATGGTACGGGCTTTTAAGTTTGGCTGTAGGGATTTACGGTTATTTTAATGCATTTAAATTAAGTAACTTAAGCCTAGCGATAACTTTGGGTTTTATAACTCTAATTTTTCAAATTCTATTTGTCGTTCCGGATAAATTCAATGAAATTCTGCCATTTGAAGTTAGAAGAAAGAATGGCTCTATAATGCTTTTGATTTTATTAATCCTAATATTTTTCTTAATTACACTGATATTCGGACCCTCTGCGGTTAATATTGATTTGTCTTTTGAATCAGTTATAAGAAAAGCTATTCCCTGGACTATTGCTATTATTTTAGCAATAATTTTTGCAAGAAAAATTAGGGATATGAATCAAAAATAATATTTTTTGTGTTTATCTTTAACAAAATCTTTAAATTTTTTACGTGTTTTTTCATAAAGTCGCACTTCAAAAATATTTATTATTGATGAGGATAATATAATTAATTAGAAATTCTTTGGTGATTAAGATGAATAATCGCGTTAAAATTGCTTACGAGTTTGCAAATGCTATTAATTCTGATAAGATAGTTAGAATTATATTGTTTGGTTCTGTTGCTCGTGGTGATGATGGAAAAGATTCTGATATTGATATTTTAATTGTTTCTGATTATCGCAATGAAATCTGGGAAAATATTGAAGATGTCATTGGGGAGATTGTTCTTGAAAAACAGGAATTAATTTCTGTTCATATAATGGATACTGAAAGATTCAATGTCTCAAAGGATTATTCTTTTTTATCAAATGTTTTAGCGGAGGGAAAGGTGCTTGTCTGAAATAGAAGAGTATGAAAAAAGCAAACGATAAATTAATCTCTGCTAAGATATTGTGTGATGTTGAGCAGTTTTCCACTAGTGTTAGTGCATGTTATTATTGTATGTTTAATGTTGCTAAATCATTGCTGATTAAAAAAGGATTTAAACCTAAAACTCATGCGGGCGTTATTTCATTATTTGGGCAGGAGTATGTTTTAAAAGACTCTTTTGATAAGAAGATTTCTAAATATCTGTCAAGCACACAATCTTTAAGAGAAACTGCTGATTATGATGCAGTTGATGATATTGATGAATATATTGCTCAAGATTGTATTAATAAGGCTGAAGAATTCATCAAAGAAGCCTATAAATTTTTATAATTATTTTTTTACTATTTTTCTAATTTTTAGGCAATATTCTGTTTAGAGGTATTAGCAATTTATATGAGATTATCTTAATTATAATTATGAAAGATTTGTTTGATTACTGTGATTTTGGAAATTTAAAGCTTAACAGCAGAGTTGTCAGAACAGGTTTGTGGGAATCAGAAAGGGAATCTGCAGGCAATCTGACTCCTGAAATATATACAAGATATGAAAACATCGCTGCAAGCGGTGTCGGATTGATAATTACTGAACTGTTTACTTTCGTTGCCCGTGATGCCTATTCAAAATATGCTCTTACAACTAACTACACTCGTTTTGTGCGTGAAGCTAAGGACCTCACTGATATGGTCCATATCTATGGAGTTCCAATCTTTGCCCAACTGGGTTCAATCGAGTGCAACAAAAGAACGGAGCAAAACGTTAGTGTTAATGATTTGTCAGTTGAAGATATTAGAAAAATACAGACTGATTTTATCATTGCCGCTGAAAAAATGGATTTTGCAGGTTTTGACGGCATCCAGATTGCAATGGGCAACAGTTTTTTCTTTAGCCGTTTTATAAATCCTTCAGTTAACAAACGTGAGGATAAGTATGGTGGAAACACATTAAATCGCCTGCGCATGATTCTTGAAATAATTAAAGTTTTAAAGCATAACACCAAACTGCATATAAACTGCAGAATCAATGCATTTGACCGAGATGGAATGACTGTTGATGAAGCAGTTGAAATTGCAAAACTGCTCGAAAAACATGGTGCCGATTCACTTCAGATTACCTGTCCTCATTCCCAGTATGTTTTAACACGTGATAAGGCAGGTGAAATTCCTCTGGTGGAAGCTGCAGACAGAATTATAAAAGAAGTGGATATTCCGGTAATCTATGGTGGCGGGCTCAACAGTCAAAACAGAATAAATGAACTTTTAAATCAGACTGACATCGATTTTGTTTCAATGCAGAGGCCATTTATTGCTGATCCTACCTTTTTGGTTGAATGGCAGGTCAACGGTAACGGCGAAAGCTTTTGTCAGACATGTCACAACTGCTATGCGAAAAAAACAAGTACGTGCCATTTAAAGCCATGCAGTCCTGAATATTACAAAAAATCTTAATTCAGTATTTTTCCATACTTTTTTTTGAAAATCATTTAAGTTATAATTCAAATTCACTAAAAACTATTTTTTAAGAGTTTTTAAAAAAAGAAAAAGGTAAGGAAAATGAATTCCTTACTTTGCATCAGCTCACTACTGTGCTGAAGGAACATATTTGTATTTTGATGCATCAAGTGTTATGTTCATCGGAGGTATTTCTACCTGTTTTCCGGTCATCTGATGTGTTTCAGGATTTCTTTCGATTTTAAATGTGTTCCTGTTTTTGTTTTGAGTCCAGATTACATCGTTGAGTATCTGTTTTCCGTCTTCAAATGCTTTGTTCTGCATATCATTGCAGTATGAAGTGATATAGCTTGCCCTGACATCACTGTCATTAATTTTTGAAGCTTTTTCGATAACTTTACTCATTCCGTCGAACATATTGCTTTCCGCTTTTTTCCAGTAGTTCTGCACAGGTTCTCCATAAATTTTGTAGTTGTCCGGTCCTAGACAGTTTGTACAAAGTTCTTTAAATGTATAATACGGATAGTTTTCTGTATCAAAGACTTCCTTGTCCTCTGCAGGCTGGTCAGCCCCATAAGCTTCACTGACATTTGTACAGTCGTTGGATACCGGTATGAAAACTCCATATACTGGTGGACCTGAACTGATCCAGTTGATACATGACATTTCTGCAAGCAGATTAGGGAACACCTGTATCACGTGAGCGCTTAAGGTGGTATCTGAACCGATGACTCTCACATCGACCCTACCAGTTTCATCGGGGGAATATTCTGTTCCTTCATATCTGTTTCTAAGAAGCTGACAGACATCCTGGAGCGAAACGTCCTTGTCCGGTGAAAAACAGAGTGGATACATGGTATTATGATCATAGTTTGAATTGTATTTTGAAGGAGCTAAAATCTTGTGTCCTATCCAGGTTCTCATGTGGGAGTACTCTGTTGTCATCTCTTTTCCGGAATATGTTTCAAAGAGATTAATCTCATTATCTGTACCGTTTACAGCAAAGCTTTTCTCTTCTGCAAGACTGATTAGGTCTTTGGATGTGATGTTTTCTTCATAATCGGATAAGTATTCCAGTGAATATTCATTGCCGAAGACTGCTACTTTGTCTTTAGGCAATTTCACTGCTGCATACTGGTGTCCGGTATACATCTCAACATACCATACTTCGTTTTGATCAGCGATTATGGCAATATTGGATTCGCCGCTTCCGTATTTGTCTATGATTTTGCAAAGAGGTTCTACAGCTTCTCTTGCAGTTTTGCTCTGACAAATAACAAGGTCTACTGCAGCATCTTCACAAATTCCTCCTTCTTCCAGAGGGTCCGCTTTCAATGCATCCTTATTTGGAAATGCTGTAACTGACATTGACATTGATACTCCGTATTCATTTGTGCATGCGGCTGCATCCGGACTGCCATCTTTGTATGCCTGTGTGCTGTTCATATATGGTGTGGCGGTGTATTTGTAAGTGGTTGCCGGAATTTAGGTCTGTACACTTCCGTTATCGTTTACAGGCATAAATCTGCCCGGCTGATTTTCTACTCGGGGCGTTATTGTGATGTGATTTCCCCAAACTTCCTGATAGTCATTTGATCTGGCAAAAATTATTGAACCGTCAGCGCTGACGTCCGGACCCACATATACTGCAGTACATGCAAAGCAGGCCTGCATACTGCACAAAAGAAGTCCGCAGATAACCAGAACTATCAGCTTTTGCGATAAATGTTTCGATTTAATCATAAAATTCTCCTAAACAAAGTTTTCTAATCATATTTTTCTGGTCTTAAGTATTTATGTTTATTTTAATTTTGCTGAAAAATAATCAGTTTATTTGAGTATGATTAAAAAAAGATTAGTACCGGAGTTTAAAAAATAATTGGGGTATTGCTTAAAATAAAAAATAGATTAAAAATAATTTAAAAAGCCCTATGTTAAGGCTTTAATCTCATTGCACTGACTGCACCAATGAAAAATAGGATAAATGATGCAACGGCTCCTGCTGTGATTCTTCCATTCATCACAATTAATGCTATTGAAATTATCAAACAGAATATCCCTGCAAGTAGGCTGCTTAACCACCTTTCCATTTTCTCCCTCCATAATATTTTCAATATTTTATATAAATTTCATGTTATTTAAATAATTCTTTCAGAAATTAATGTAATTTTCATTTTAATGTTCATAATTAGATAATGTGTGGAAAAAAATAGAATAAAGAAAAAAATAGGTAGTGTTTAAGGGCATTAAACACTTTTAAATTGTTTAGTCTCTTCTGAAGAGGTCTCTTGTGTAAACCTTGTCTGCAACATCGCCGAGAATGTCTGAATCAAAACGGTTTGCAAGGATTACGTCACTTTCTGATTTGAAACGGTCAATATCATTGACTACTTCGGATTTGAAAAATTCGCTTCCGTCATCAAGTGTTGGCTCATAGATAATAATTGGTATTCCTTCAGCTTTGATACGTTTCATGACGCCCTGAATAGCTGATGCACGGAAATTGTCACTGTTACTCTTCATTGTAAGTCTGTAAACGCCGACTGTTTTCGGATTTCTTGAAATAATCTGGTCAGCAATGAATTCCTTACGTACTGAGTTGGAATTGACTACCGCTTCAATCATGGTCTGCGGAACATCTTTATAGTTTGCCAAAAGCTGTTTTGTATCTTTAGGAAGGCAGTATCCACCGTATCCGAATGAAGGGTTGTTGTAGTGTCCTCCGATACGGGGATCCATACATACTCCGTCTATAATCATCTGAGTGTCAAGACCTTTGGTCTGTGCATAGGTATCAAGCTCATTGAAGTAGCTGACTCTGACTGCAAGATATGTATTAGCGAAAAGCTTGATTGCTTCTGCTTCTGTGAGATGTGCCAGCAATATAGGAATGTCCTGTTCGGCCATACCTGCTCTTTTTTCCTCTTCTCTGGCTCCTTCTAAAAGCAAATCAGCAAACATCTGACCTTCTTCCATCTGGTTGTCGTCACATCCGACAACTATACGGCTTGGATGGAGATTGTCATAAAGCGCTTTTGATTCACGTAAAAATTCCGGGCTGAATATGATGTTGTCCACGCCATACTTTTCACGTACTGATTCGGTATATCCGACAGGAATTGTTGATTTGATAACCATTAAAACATCAGGATTGACTTTCAATGTCCATTCTATTGCATCTTCAACTGCAGAGGTGTCAAAGAAATGATTGACATCATCGTAATTTGTAGGTGTGGCTATAATGACCAGGTCTGCACTTTTATAAGCGGCTTCCTTGTCTGTTGTTGTGTGAAGATTCAGTTCACGTTCGCCGTTGCGGACTTCATTAAAAAATCTTTCTATTTCATCATCCTGAATAGGGCTTATGAACTCATTGAGCTTTTCAGCTTTTGATTCTGTTGTTGTAATGGCTGTAACTTCATGTTTTTGAGCTAAAAGGACTGCAAGGGATAATCCTACATATCCTACACCAGCAACTGTAATTTTCATATTAAATTTTCTCCTTTCATACATTTTATTTTAATGCTTAATTTTAAGGCATTTTTTGAAGTTTTGAATATTTAACTGAAAATATTCACTTCAAACACTATTGAATTTCTAAAAATAGTTTATGTTTATAGTTTATGTTTCTTATTTAAAAAACTTTCTTGAATTTTGTTTTTAATGGATTTGTAATGGGGGTTTAGATTTGTTCAGTCAATGTTGTGGTGTTGGCATATCTATTAAAAATAAAAAATTAGGGGTTATTATGCTTAAAGCAATTTAACCCGTATTGAATCAGTAATATTCGTCATCGTCATCTTCTTCTTCATCAACTACACGCTCAATCTTTTTGATTGTACGTATTACCTTGTTGATTTCATCTATTCCTTCACCTTCGATAGCTGAGATGAAAATGGAATTGTCTTCATTGTCAATATATTCATTGAGATATTCTGAGTCTTCAACAAGATCCATTTTGTTAAAAAGATAATATACTGGAATTTCGGAAAAAATCTTTTCAATCTGCTTTAAGAGGTTATACTGATTGTCCAGATGGAATCCGCAGGTTTCAGATGCATCAAAGATAAATAAAATAGCATCCGCCAAATGCTCAAGAGCTACAATAGCGTTCATCTCAATGTCATTCATCTCAAGAACAGGTCTGTCTAATAATCCTGGTGTGTCTATAATCTGTATGCTTCTCCAGTGCATCTCGGTATGTCCAATCTGGATACCTTTTGTTGTAAAAGGATAGTTAGCAACCTGAGGGTCGGCTCCTGTAATCTGTCTTAGGAGTGTTGATTTACCAACATTCGGAAAACCTGCAATAACGATTGTGGTTGCATCAAAGTCAATTGTAGGCATATTTCTTAAATTCTGCTTTGCAAAATCGAGAAAATCCAAATCTTTTTTAATCTTTTCCACAACAGATGCGATTCTTCCGTAAGCTTCCTTTTGAATGGCAGTTGCCCTTTCAGATGGATTTTTCCTGATTTTTGCACCATATTCCTTTTCAAGCTGTGTAATAATTCCGTAAGCCCAGTTAAGTCCTCCAAGAGCTTGTTTCATATCATCTACTCCGACGGTTATGTCAATGTAGTCCTGATAGAAGGGATGGAGACTTTCAATTTCGGGAACGGCGTCTAATATTGATTTCAGCTTGTCTTTAATGACTTGGCATGAAGTCACTACTCTTCTCTCTTCAATTCTTTTACCTTTTAGGTGTTTAGGCATTTTTTGACTTCTTACAAGGTCTGCCTGTTTTTTCCCACGGCTAAATCCTTTGTCCAACAGCTCTTTAGTCGTAGGTATGGTTGGTATCATCATAATTATCACATTAAATTCATTTGTTTATATCTTTTGTAAGTTCTGTAATACTTTTTGATTGGGATGGTTAATTAAAGTTATGGCAATTTCAATTTCTTCAATTAAAAAGTTTCGGGTATTGGTTCTAATTTTGAGATTGAAAAGTTTTAGTTATATGTGTTCTATTATCTTGTTGAATACATTGTATCTACAGGATTTAAAGCTATTGTAGTTTTCAAAGTAAATATTTAAATAATATTTTTTCAATAAATCTAAATGAGAGTATGTTTAACAATTTTGCTAATTTATTTGTCAAATCCAAAAAATATTGGATAATTTATTTAATTTTTATCACAATCACTTTAGCTTCGACGCTTTCAGCTAAAAATTTTGAGAATCCTCAGATTGTGATAGCTGCATTTATTATTGTTGCAATTTTAGGAGTGCTCTGTATTGTTTATTATTTCATGCATGACTCGGATACGGAACTCTATAAGGTTGCATTTGTGATTATTTTGTGCTTTGGTTTATTGTCTGCATTGATTGTACCTATTGCAGATGTAAGTGATGAGCTTGAGCACCTTACGCGCGCGGAAATTACTTCTCGGGGGATAATATTTCCTCATTGGGAAGACGGACCAAACAATCTCACTCAGCTGTACAACAAGACCGACGGAAAATACAGCAATGTCCTCAATAAGGATGTGGGATTCAACACGACTGCAAGCCATATGTTCTTTTTAAACAATCTGGGACATACGGTTTTTGATACTCCTGATGATACGAAGCCTATAAGCCATAAGACAATGCTTGACGGATCTGCATTTGAGCAGAATCCATTTTACGGATATCTTCCTCAGGCGTTGGGTGTTTTCATAGCGAAGATATTTAACATGAATGTCATATGGATGCTGTGGCTTGGAAGGATATGCAATCTGATTTTCTATGCATTTATCATATCCAGGGCTGTTAAAATCGCTCCTGCATTGAAGATTCCACTTCTTGCTGTTGCATGTATACCTATTTCGATTTATCAGGCGGCATCTGTCAGTATAGATTCGATGATAATAGGGCTGTCTATACTTACGATAGCTTATTTCATATATTTATATAAGTCAGAACCCGGGTCGCTCGACACTAAGCATGTTGCACTATTCTGTGGGCTTTCACTGCTTTTAGGACTTTGTAAGCTCCCATATCTTACATTTGTGTTCCTGATATTGCTTGTTCCAAAAGCAAACTTCAAGAATGAGGGAATATTAAAATACATGCTTTTAGGGGTTTTCATTGTAGGTCTGATAGGTGTGCTGTGGAGTACATATTCAGAACCGGCGCTGATGCACTCATGGAGATCAAAACTCAATTATATGGATTCCCATCGTCAGCTTGAGTATGTCCTGAATCATCCTTGGTTTATCGTGAGATTCTTCAGGTCAATTTTCACATATACTATAGGAATTACAATTAATGGAGTATTTAATTTCTTCTCTGCTGCAAACGGACAGCATTATGCAGATTCATATACATTCATTACAGTCCTTATCTGGATATTCCTTGTCGTCACACTGATATTCTATCCAAGAAAGACTGATTTCAGCTTGAAAACAAGACTTGGCGTTCTTGCAATTTCACTTATCATATATATCGGAACATGTTTCATACAACTTCTGACATGGGCTGATGTCGGACAGTTGAATCTCGGTATCAGTACGAGGTATTTCATTCCGCTGTTTGCTCTGCTTCCGATAATTGTATCGTTAAAAATAGAACCGCTTGACCGCTTCAAGGATAAGCATGCGATGATTTTAATAATAGGATTTATGGCAACCCTTATTTTGGCTTTTGCCACTAAATACTATTAATTCTTTTTTTTTATTTTATAAAATTTTTACCGTAAAACATTACTCTTCTTGCTAAAAAGTTCCAGAAAAGAACAATTATTGCTGAGATGATTTTTGAAATCAGGTAATACATTCCTAAAACGTCGGTAAACAGATAAAGCAGTATTTCAGTAAATACCAGTCCTATTGTACTTATCAGTAAAAAGAGGTTAAATTCCACAACCTTGTTTTCTATGTTGTCCTGGTTGAACACCCATTTTGTGCTCATTACATAATTTACAAGAACGGATATTATGAATGAGAATATTGCTGATATGAGATAGTAGATTCCGCAGATGTCGCTGAAAAAGTAAAGGAAGAAGAAATCTACAGCAAATGCAGTACCTCCAACGAAAACGTATCTGAAAAGCTGAATAATAATATTGTCTGTAGGGTCTTTGAAAAGCTTGTTAATCAAAATCTCATTCCTCTTTTTTCATTTCGTTCAGTAAAATAAGGTGGCGTTCAAGTTCCTCTGCATGATGATGTTTTAAAACATGCAGTATGACTCCCGCAAAGAATGTCACTGCCGCAATGATTACTACTGTGGATATTACAATCAGTGTAGGAATCTGAAGCACGTAACCGGTACTGAAAAACTTGAAAAGTATTGGGAAAAAGTATATTCCTGCAATGATTAGTAAAATCAGTGCCATGACTGAAAAGAACATCAGAGGGCGCTGATCACGTATCAGTGCAAAAATCATTCTGATAACTTTAAATCCGTCACGGTAAGTGTTAAGTTTGGATTCACTTCCTTCCTTACGGTCACGGTATTCAATAGGTATTTCCTTGATTACGAAATTGTTCATAAGTGCAAACACGCTCATTTCGGTTTCGATTTCAAATTCCTTTGAGCGGATTGGAAATGACTTGACGAATTCATAGTTGAATGCTCTCATTCCGGTCATTATGTCATGAAGGTCGCTTTTGAAAAACGTGTTGATTGATCCACGAACGAATTTGTTTCCGCTGTTGTGAAATCGTCTGTCGTTTTCTTCAAAATAGGTTGAGGACAGTCTGTCTCCAATTATCATATCTGCCTGCTTGTCCAGGATTATCTGTTCAAATATCGGTGCAGCTTCGGCGGGATATGTGTCATCTCCGTCAACCATGATGTAACAGTCTGCTTTGATGTCATGAAACATTGACCGTACTACATTTCCTTTTCCCTGCCTGTATTCTTTTCTTACTATTGCCCCTGCTCTTTGTGCTATTTCTCCGGTATTGTCAGTTGAGTTGTTGTCATAGACATAGATATCTGCATGAGGCATATTTTTTTTAAAATCACATACAACTTTTTCGATAGTTGCTGCCTCATTATAACAGGGAATTAGGATTACAGTTTTCATAAAATAATATAGGTTTTTATTTAATTTATATCTGATGTAAAATCGCAATTTAAAATGGTGATTTTAGTTATTTCAAAAATATTTTCTTAAATCATGTGTATCTGTCTGCAGATTTCAGATAACTTTTCATTGAAGTCTATAATTCTTTAATTCAGACTCATTAATTTGAGTGGATTGTGGTGTTTCTATTAATTTGCTTGTTTAAATTTTTGATTTAATGGCACCAACAAGTGATGCCATTTCTCGCATGATTATTTGAAAATCTGTCCCTGGAATTTGTACACGTCACAGCTTTCATCCATCCAGCTGTCTGCACTGATTCCCGCTTTCATGCAGGTGTGTTCTAAAAACTCTTCAATTGTAAATGCGTTTTCGGTTGCAACCTGTGGAAGCAGAAGGCCTCTTGAATATCCTTTCTGTATAATAAGGCCGTCAGTGCCGATTTCAATCTCTTCAAAGTACTGGTCGGGATGTGCCACTTCAATAAGTTCAGGTTTTGTTAAAACGGTCACTTCAAAGTCAAGTATCTGAAACTCATCTTTGGTAACTGCACTGAATCTAGGGTCGTTGAATGCAGCTGCAATTGCAACATCAATTGTTGCTTTGATTGCAGGTTCAATAGGTTCTGCATATCCTATACAGCCTCTTAAAGCGTTGTTTTTATTAAGTGTGACAAAAACTCCTAATTTCTCATCAAGTTCAATAGGATAACCTTCAGGTATTTCCATTTTTTCTTTTGTTTCAATATAATGTTCAATTGCTTCTTTAGCTATTTTAACCAGGTAATTTCCTGCTCGGTCTGTTAACATTATCCCATTCCTCCAACTAATGCATTCAATATTCTTGTGTGTGGTCCACCATCACCAACCGGAGCAGTCTGACCTCCTTTTCCGCAGAATCCGACGCTTAACTTAAAGTCATTTCCTATTGCATCGATATTTTTAAGTGTTTCAAGAATGTTTCCGGAAAGTGAAACGTCTCTTAGAGGTGTTTTAAGCTCGCCGTTTTCAATAAGATATCCTTCAGCGGCATTGAACTGGAATATTCCTTTACCTGTATCCACCTGACCTCCTCTGGAACCTTTAAGATATATTCCGTCAGGGATATCTTCAATCAGTTCCTCAAATGTATTGTCTCCAGGCTGGAGGTAAGTGTTGCTCATTCTAACAATCGGTTTTTCAGAAATGATTGATCTTGCATTTCCGGATGATTTCATTCCGAGCTGTGATGATGTTTCTCTTGAATTTAAAAGTGAAATCAGTTTGCCGTCCTTAACCAGCTGATTAGGTTTTGTTTTGACTCCTTCAACATCATAAGGGTAATATCCGAATCCGTCCTTACGGCTTGCATCGTCAAAGATGTTTACAATGTCTGATGCAATCTGCTCACCGATTCTGCCTTTAAGGATTGAATCGTTTTGCAAAATCAAATCCCCTTCGGTAGCATGTCCGAGCGCTTCGTGGATTAAAACTCCTGTAAGTTCCGGATCAGCAACTACTGTAAACTGTCCTGAAGGGGCAGGTTTGGCATCAAGAAGCCTTACTGCTTTTTCACCGATGCTGCGGCCGAACTCTTCAAGGTCACGTTCAGCAACAGCTTCAAATCCTTTTACTCCTCCGAGACTTCCATGTCCGAACTGGATTATTTCACCGTCTGTTGCAGATGCATTCAATGCCATTCTTATTCTGGATGTTTTAACCTGGATTTGGGACCCTTCGCTGTTCATGAACAGTTCATTTATTTCACTGTCACTGTATCCTGCTGTGGTACTGTTGACCTTATCGATGGTGGCGGCATCACTTGCCTCTTTCATCATTTCCTTTTTCTCATCGATAGAAACATCTTTGAATGGTATTTTAACGTCAACTGCAGTTTTATCTTTGATGACTTCACTTTCACTTAGTTTTACATCTCCTTTAAGTGAAGAGGATAACTTTATTGCGGTTTCAGTAATATCATTAAGTTTTGATAAGTCTGTGGTGTATGCAAATCCCCAGGCTCCATTGTTCAACACTCTGATTCTTGCACCTAAACTCATTCCAGTGTTGATTTCATCCACATTTCCGTCTTTCATTAATATGGATGTGTTGTCACTGATTCCGGAGCGGATATCTATGTAATCTACTTTGGGGCTTGTATCTTCAATAACTTTTTCAAATAAAGAAATATATTCTTCCATTTTAATCCCTCAAATTTTCATTAACGTAATATATTATACTTTCAACTTATTTATAAAGTTTTTTTTAAGGGTTTTCAGTGATGAGTATGGGGTGTTGTTTTTAAAAAAGAAGTGGAATAAGACGTTAAAGTCTTATTCATAATGTTGATATGTCTTCCGGTGTAAGATTGTTTAGCTTGTTGACTTCTTCCAGTGTGTCGTAGAGTTTGTCGAGACTTATGTCGGTGTCTTTGCTGTCTTTCCACACTTCAACGACATAATGTTTGCCATCGATTGTAACTAATTCTGAAATTCCGATCATGTTGTTTGTTCCATCGGTGTAATTATACGTATTGTTTATTTTACCGGGAGTTATTGTAAATTTTAATTCAGTATCATTTGTAAATATTTCGGTTAAATTTTCACCAAACACTTCTATTTCTATGCCTTCTGCCTGATTAGAGTAAGATTCACCATCTAAATTTGTGAATTTATCCGGTACTTTTAACTCAGGTAAATCTGCAGCTGACACGATTCCAATTGTACAGACTAGCATTAAAGCTATGATTACTAATTTTGAAATTTTCATCATTATCTCCTGATTTAATATATTTAGGTATAACTAAATAAATTTAATCATTGTTTATAATGTATCCTAAAATGTTTTTATACTATGAAATAAATATATAACAAATGATATATTTTTGGTGAAGTAAAATGTTTGTTATTGTCGGAACTGGTGCTGGTGGCGGATTATTGGCCCGTGAACTTGCAAAAAATGGTAAGAAAGTTGTAATATTAGAAAAAGGGCCTTACATAGACTCTAAAGATGCATTCAATTATTATGATAAATATGCTCCTGGTGTTGATTTGCTGTCAACAACCTGTGTTGGAGGGTCCACTGCAGTATCGATGGCTAATATGGTAAGAGCTTTGGATGAAGAACTGCATGAATTTGGTATTGACCTTACAAAAGAATATGAATATGTTGAAGAATTGGTTGGTGTACATGAGCTCGATGATTCTCATATCGGTCGTGGAACACAGCTCTTTTTAGATGCAGCCCGTGATTTGGGTCTTGATGTTGTAAAAATGCCGAAGGCTATACGTGAAGAAGAATGTATCCAATGCGGAAAATGTGCATTTGGATGTCCTGTAAATGCCAAATGGACTGCAAAAGACTTTGTTGATGAAGCAGTAGAAGCTGGTGCAGAACTTATATGTGAAGCAGAAGTCATTGATATTATTCTATGTAATATGGAAGCAAGCGGTGTTAAATACGTTAAAGACCATGAAGAGCATCTTATCAAAACAGATAAAATCATTCTCTGTGCAGGTGCAATACAGACTCCAATAATTATGAAAAACATGGGGCTGACAGGTATTGGCCGTGAAATCTTTTTCGATCCCTTCGTTACTGTTGGAGGATATCTCAAGGATATCAATTTCAATACAGAAGTTCAGATGGCCGCACTGGTTAAAGGCAAAAACTTTGTTTTATCCCCTCATTTCTCATCATTCATTAAAGGCAATATAGACAATCCTGATGTGGATGATAAGGACATACTTTCAATCATGGTTAAAACACCTGATGAATGCAAAGGATATGTCCACACGGACGGTTTTGTCAGAAAAGAGAATACCATTGAAGATATAAGATATCTTGCTGAGGGGGTTGCCACTGCAGGATTTATTTTAGAAAAAGCAGGAGTTGACCCGACAACCATAGGTTCAACTGTTTATAGGGGAGCTCATCCTGGTGGAACAGTACAAATAGGAAAAGCTCTGGACAGCAATCTCGAATCAGAAATTCCTAATCTCTATGTCTGTGATGCAAGTGTGCTTCCGATATCTCCTGGTAAACCGCCGATTTTAACCATTCTTGCATTGGCTAAAAGGCTGGCGGATTATCTAATAAATAAATAAAGAAGATTATTCGAATTGTTTATCGATATCTTCTGATTTTATTAATTTTTCACAGTAATGGCATCTTACAACAGTAGGATTTTTTTCAATAACATTAAAAATAGGTGTTATCGGCTCATTTTCATAATTTGTAATACATTTCGGATTTGTACATTTGAGAATTGATGTAATCTTATCCGGAAGTATAATTTTATCCTTTTTTACAGGTTCGTAATTTCTGATAATGTTTATAGTAGCTTTAGGAGCAATTAAAGCAACCTGATTAAGTTCTCTGTGGTCCAATTCCCTATTTTCAATTTTCAAAATGTCTTTTCTGCCGATTTCTTTTGAGGAAACGTTCATAGCAACAGTAAGATTATGTGTGTCCTCATCAGGAAGGCCTAAAATTTTAAGGATGTGCAAGGCCTTATTTGCAGTAATGTGGTCGATTACAGTACCGTTTTCAATCGCTTTGATTTTCAGTTCAGATTTATCTTTAGACATTTAATCTACCTTTTATACATTTTCAAATCTTTCATTTCAATTATTGTTTCAGTATCAAAAGCCAATTTTTCAGGATCCTTGTTTTTAGTTGAAATTACAAAGCTTTCAATAACTCTGGCTCCACGCATCTTAACTTTTTCTTCAAGTCTTTTAATGTTTGAATCTCCACGGTTGGCATCCATTGTTGCAAACAGGATAACGTCCTTTCCTTTTAAATCGCATTTGTCGATTATTGTTAAAATTGCAGGTGTAGGATTGCCGTTCCATGTAGGTGTTCCGAAGTATATTGTGTCATATGGTGTCAAATCGACACTTTTTGGAGAAATTTCAGTTTTTGTTTCTCTGAATGCATTGATTGATGAAAACAGTCTGTTTTTAAATCCGTCACGAGGTTTTAAATCAATGACTCTGAGCAGGTCAGTGTGCAAGTTTTTAGCCAGTGTTCTTGCCACCAGGTCTGTTTTTCCGCCGTTTGAGTAATAAATTATTAGTGTTTTCATTGTATCTCTTCCTTTAAGGATGAAGACCGAAATGTGTTAAACCTGAAGTTTCTTCAATGCCGAGGATAATGTTCATGTTCTGTATGGCCTGACCTGATGCTCCTTTGACAAGATTGTCGATGCAGGATAACATTACAAGTCTTCCGGTTTCATCAATTTCAAATCCGCCGATATGAACAAAGTTTGATCCTCTAACAGAACTTAAATGAGGAATTTCTCCTTCATCCATGAGTTTTATAAAGTATTCATCTCCGTATTCCTTGATGTAAAGGTCTCTGATTTCATCAGGGGTAATATCTATATTTTCATCATTTAAAAAGCTGTGGCTAGTTGTCTGGATTCCTCTAATGACAGGCACCAGATGAGGTGTAAATGATACTTTAACGTCTTCAAATCCGTGCAGTTCCTGCTGGATTTCAGACATGTGTCTGTGTGAAGATATTTTGTATGGATTAACATTGTCAGCAATGTTAGGGTAATGTGTAGTTGCTGAGGCTTTAACTCCAGCGCCGCTTACTCCTGTTTTTGAATCAATTATGATTCTGTCTACAAGATTATTTTTAACCAACGGATATGATGATAAAATTGCACCTGTAGGGAAACATCCTGGATTTGCAACAAGGTCTGCCTTTTTGATTTCATCTCTGTAGAGCTCCGGAAGTCCGAATGCTCCTTTGTTTTTGGAATCTGTGTGTTCCATTCCATACCATTTTTCATAGACTGCTGTGTCACGGTATCTGTAGTCCCCGCTTAAGTCAACCACTTTCATTCCACTATCCAAAAGTTCAGGAACAATTTTCATTGATGCTCCGTGAGGGGTTGCAGTAAATGCAACATCAACATCCAAATCTGAAGGACTTTTGTTTGTAAATACAAGTCCTGAGTCTCTTATGTGAGGGTGAATCTTATGTGCAGGGGTTCCATCATATTGTCTTGATGTAATGTCAGTCACTTCCACTTCAGGATGGTTTAAAAGCATCCTTAAAAGTTCTCCACCAGTATATCCGCTTGCTCCTATTATAGCTACTTTAAACATATTTATCCTCCTAATCTTCACAATGATCCATAATTTTTCCTTTAAAATCGGTATTTTGTATTTTACGAATAATCTTACAGCTGCTGTCCAGCTGGCAGTCACGGTATTTTTCAATACGAACTGCTTTGGCTTTCAGACCTCTTTTATCGATGGCAGCCTGTAATTTGTCAATGTCATGATTTTGATCTGCTCCAACTGTAATGATGTCTGGGTCGATTTCTCTGACGATTTTGAATACGTCTCCATTTGCATCACCTAAAAAAGCATCAGTTACAGGTTTTAGCATTTTGATTAATTCCAAACGCTGGTCTTCACCAACAATAGGCACTCTTTTACGTCTTTCAACAGTAGCGTCTCTTGCTACAACAACATAAAGCTCAGCATCTTCTCCACCAAGTTTTCTGGACTCTTCAAGATAAACTCCGTGTCCCGGGTGGAGTATGTCGAATGTTCCGGTCGCCATTACTTTCATTATATTTGCCTCTTTTGATATTTTAAAGCTTCAGTCAAATCAATTTTATCTTTATAAAGTGCAGAACCGATAACGATTCCTTCCACGCCACTTTCATTTAATTTTTTAATGTCATCTATTGTTGTAATTCCTCCGGAATAAACAACAGGTAAATCTACTGATTTTTTAAGTTCTACTACAGGGTCTGTGTAAAATCCGCCTAAAAGGCCTTCAACGTCAACATTTGTAAACAGAATACTGCCCGCACCATGGTCCTTAAACTCAGCTGAAAGCTCAACAGGGCTTTTGTCAATCTTTTCCTGCCAGCCTTTGATAACGACCTTGTTGTCCTTGCTGTCAAGTGAAATCATTATCCTGTCTGAGCCATATTCCTCTGATAGTTTTGTAATAGTTTCCGGATGTTGAATTCCCATAGTTCCGATTATTAGCCTTTCAATGTCAAGGTCCAATAACTGGCGGGCATATTCAAGGCTTCTGATTCCGCCTCCGAGCTGAATCGGAACGGATACTTCGCTCAGTATCTTTTTGATAATGTCGAAACTTGCAATTCCGTTTATTGTTCCGTCCAAATCGATGACATGGATATTTTTAGCTCCTAAATCTTCCCAGTGCTTGGCGACTTTTTCAGGATTTTCTATTTCAACCATTTCACTTCCGGGTTCTCCCTGAACAAGCTGCACGCATTTTCCGTTCTTGATGTCTACTGCAGGCATTATTAACATTTCATCTTTTTTAAATGACATTTACATTGTTCCTGTAATATTTTATTATAATATAATTTTTTGTTTTGAAATGTTTTATATGTATTGTTTTTGTTCACCTTTTAAATAGAATTGAACTCAAAAATAATTTTATCTTTAAAATGCAAGAATACCACAACTTCTGCAAGTTGTGGATGAATTGCACTATTGGGTGTATTGTCTTTTTTAATTAATTTTATTGTGTTTTATTTTATTTGCGTTTTTTTGAGGCTATTTTATGTCATGAATTTTTTATTCAGTATACTTTTTTTGTTATTGGATTATTAAATAATTGCTTTGATTATGTAAAATTGTTTTGGTTTTGGAAAATTGCTCTGAGTTCGTTATTCGATTACTTTTCAAATGCTCTCTCTTATTTTTTATATATGTGTAATTATAAATGAGATATTATTCAATTAAATGTGATTTTAATTGTTGTTTTAAAAAAGAGTAGATGTTTTTTTCATTTTTTTTTAGATATGAATGAAA